>CASFSC010000001.1 GCA_949296995.1 uncultured Alistipes sp.
TCTACTGCATTCGAACAGTTGTTCAACCGTTACAGCGATTCCATTCGTCAGCTGTATATTTCACGTACGGGTGGAAATGAAGAGGATGCTGATGATCTGCTGCAGGAGACTTTTGTAAAAGTGTATCTTAATTTGCATCGGTATAATCCTGAGTATACTTTCTGTCAATGGATATATACGATTGCAAGGAATACTTTTATAGATTATGTTCGTCGGCGTAATGATATGGTGGTATCTATTGATAAGGGAATAGAGTGGAATAGCAGTAATGTCCCCATTGCCAATACCCCTACACCTGAGGAATCGATGATAACCAATCAGAATAGTATACAATTGGAACATTTTATAAGTAAAATGTCTCCACAATATCGAAAACTTGTCGAATTGCGTTTTTTTAAGGAATTTTCTTACGAAGAGATAGCGGCGGAATTGTCTTTGCCTTTGGGAACGGTTAAAACGCAGATACATCGGGCAAGAGAACAGTTGTGTCGTTTTATTATCGATAGCGAAAGTAAGGATAAGTGATGATAGATAATAGATAATTGTCATCGTGTTCATGGAAGAATTGGACTATTATCGAATAGATAAAAAGTTATATGGAATTGTTATTGAAATAATTTCCCTATCTGACACCTTTGCAGAAAAAACAGTTTGAAGCGTTATACGACCTGTATCTGTATTGGAATGAGAGAATAAATGTCGTTTCGCGAAAAGATATTTGTAATTTTTATCTGCATCATGTACTTCATTCTCTTGCGATTGCCAAGGTGTGTAGTTTCGGTAAAGGGGTTGAGGTTATGGATGTAGGATGTGGAGGAGGATTCCCCGGTATTCCATTGGCCATAATGTTTCCTGATGCGCATTTTACTCTGATTGATTCTATCGGTAAAAAAATTAAGGTGGTACAGGAGGTGATTGCCGATACTGGTTTATTGAACGTTACTCCTGTAAATGGACGTGCAGAAAATGTGACCGGACGATTCGATTATGTCGTAAGTCGTGCGGTAACAGAAATGAAAACTTTTGTCGGATGGGTGTGGAATAAGATAGATATTAAAGAACAGGGAGAAGGAAAACTTGCAAACGGTATACTTTATCTAAAAGGAGGGGATTTGGACGAGGAACTGTCTGCGACAGGAAAACCTTATGCCATATATGATATAAACCGTTTTTTTGAGGAAGATTTTTTTGATACGAAAAAAGTGGTCTATATTCCGAGATAAGCGAAGAATAAATGAAGTTATCTGCTTAAATTTGCAACATATTCATTTGGTGTTTAAAAAATATTATTTACCTTTGCACTCCGTTAACTCCCGAAGTTGAACGTAATAAGGTAGATTATAGGGGAACGGAGTTTCGTAATTATTTTGTTTGAAAGGTTACGAAAGAAATTGTAAAAAAGTATAAATAAAAAAATATAACCGAGATGAAAAGGACATTCCAACCTTCTGTTAAAAAGAGAATTAACAAGCATGGTTTCCGTGAAAGAATGGCTACAGCCAACGGACGTAAAGTGCTTGCAGCCCGCAGAGCAAAAGGCAGAAAAAAACTGACTGTATCTGACGAGTTGAGATTTAAATAGTATATCTTCAAGATTCAGAAGGGGCATGGGCGGAATTTAATCGGCTCGTTCTTCAAGGGATCAGAAATAAAAGACTGCCAAAAGGCGGTCTTTTTGTGTTTACAGAGCTAAAATAGAACATATGGAACTTGTGACAGGGAAATATAAAGATTTGGCAGAAAAGATAGATGCCGGCGGAAGAGTTACACCTGAAGAGGCAATTTTGCTTACGGAGGCTCCGTTGTCATTGCTTGGTTTTCTTGCAGTGAGAATCAAGAAGCGGAAGAGTGGTGATGAGGTGTATTATAATCGCAATTTTCATGTCGAACCAACCAATATATGTGTTTTTAATTGCAAGTTTTGTTCTTATCGTCGTCCGGCTGATTCTCCTGAAGCATGGGATTATACGGTTGATGAGATATTGGAACAGGTTCAGCGTCGCAAAGGGAGCGGTGCGACCGAGGTACATATAACAGGTGGGGTTCATCCTCGCAATGGCCTTTATTATTATGCAGACCTTATAAAAAAGATAAAACAGGTTGTGCCTGATATCTCTGTAAAGGCATTTTCAGCTATTGAATTGGGATATATGATACGTAAGGCCGGATTGTCATTCAGAGATGGACTTGCTTTGTTAAAAAATGCTGGGATGGATTCTATCCCGGGAGGAGGGGCCGAAATTTTTGCAAACGAGATACGCAGTCGTATATGTCCTGAAAAAGGTAGTGCTGAAGAGTGGCTCGAGATTCACGGAGAAGCACACAAACTCGGTCTGACTACGAATGCCACTATGCTTTATGGACATATCGAAAATTGGGAACATCGCATTGATCATCTCAATCGTTTGCGTAAATTACAGGATGAAACAGGCGGATTTAATGCTTTTATACCGTTGAAATATCGTAATAAAAACAATTCGATGTCTGCAATAGGCGAGGTAAGCATTGTCGAAGATATGCGTATGCTTGCGGTTTCACGTATATTTCTCGATAACTTTCCACATATAAAAGCCTATTGGGCGATGTATGGCAAAACGGTTACGGAACTTGCATTGGCATATGGTGCCGATGATATAGATGGAACCATAGACGATAGCACTAAGATATATTCTATGGCAGGAGCCGAAGAGAGAAAACCATCTATGAGCAGTGCCGAGATGGAACGATTGATAAAAAATGCCGGTTATATACCTGTTGAGAGAGATACATTTTACAATCCCGTTAAAAAGTAGTACCTTGGGGGCAATATATTAAGATTTCATGTTATGAATTTTTTAAGAGAGTTGGTGAAAAAAATAAATAGTAATGTCATAACGCGCAATTTGGTTTTGGCAGCTTGTGCGATTTTGGTCTTTGTCGTTGCTGCCAATATTTTACTTAATCTATTTACCCGTCATGGTCAGATACGTAAAGTTCCGGATTTCAGCGGAATGACAGTTGATGAAGCAAAACATGCCGGACGTCATGCCTCATTGAAAATTGAAATAAACGACTCATTGTATGTTCCGGTTTATGAAGGAGGCATTATCCTAGAGCAAAATCCGAAACCGGGTGCCGAAGTTAAGTCCGGCCGCCGTATTTTTGTGACGGTCAACTCTTTCAAGCAGAAAACGGTTGTTATTCCTTACGTTACGGGATTTTCATTGCGTCAGGCCAAGACCAATTTGGATATTGCCGGATTGGGTATAGAAAAATTGATTTATAAGAGTGATATAGCAACGAATAATGTTTTGGAGGAACGTTATGACGGTAAAGTTATAGGTCCGGGAAACAAACTCGAAGCCGAAGTCGGGTCTGGAGTTACACTTGTTGTCGGATTGGCAGAGGATGCCACTCCTCAGGCTATACCTATGGTTGTTGGATTTTCATTGCATGAAGCTAAAAGTCGTTTGTGGGAAATAGGTTTTAATGTAGGAAAGGTCACAATGGATGATGGCATCAATCCTCTTAACGAACGTGAGGCAACGGTTTATATGCAATCGCCCGGTCCTGGGACGCGTATGGCATTGGGGACAAGTGTGAATTTTGCTATTACTCTCGATGAAAGTAAACTTGAAAAAGGAGTTAAAGCCGCAGATAAAGAGGCACGCGCAGCTGCAGCCGCATATGAATCTGAATTGAAAGAGAGTGAGGAATCGAATAAAAATTAAGCAATTTTGAAAGATTCTTATATAGATGATGAATTGGAAGAGGTATCTGAGGATACCGATGCCTCTTCACAGGATGAAATGTATGAGCACTTTGCCCTTACGGTAGATAAAGGGCAAAATCTTTTGCGTATAGACAAATTTCTTACCAACCGAATGGAAGGTATTTCGCGTCATCGCATACAGACTGCGGTAGATGCCGGTTCGGTATTGGTAAATGGTGTGCCGGTAAAAGCGAGTTACAAGGTTAAACCTTTGGACCAGATTTCTATCGTTATGCCTTATCCGCAGCGGGAAATCGAAATTATTCCTGAAAATATACCTCTCGATATAGTTTATGAAGATGATGATATTATCATTGTAAATAAAAAAGCTGGGATGGTTGTACATCCTGGTCATGGAAACTATTCAGGGACACTTGTAAATGCCCTTACATATCATTTGAAAGATTTGCCTCTGTTTCAGAAAGGGGATATGCGAGCCGGCTTGGTGCATCGAATAGATAAGAATACGTCCGGATTATTAGTTGTGGCGAAAAATGAAAGAGCGCATGTGAAATTGGCAAAGCAGTTTTTCGATCATAGCATACGTAGGGAGTATCAGGCTCTTGTATGGGGAAATATGGAGCAGGATGAGGGAACGATTACGGGGAATATCGGACGTAGCCTTAAGGATCGTTTGAAAATGGCTGTATTTCCAGATGGGGATAACGGGAAGCGTGCAGTTACACATTACAAGGTTCTCAAAAGGTTAGGATATGTCAACCTGGTACAATGTAATCTTGAAACGGGACGTACTCATCAGATACGTGTCCATATGGAGTGGATAGGACATCCATTGTTCAATGATGAGCGTTATGGTGGAGACAAAATACTCAAGGGTACTACTTTTTCGAAATATAAACAGTTTGTAGAGAATAATTTTGCCATCTTACCGCGTCATGCGCTTCATGCCCGCAGTCTTGGATTTGTGCATCCTTCGACAGGTAAGGAGATATATTTTGAGA
>CASFSC010000002.1 GCA_949296995.1 uncultured Alistipes sp.
TCGAAAATTTGAAGCATGATATTGAAAATATCGGGATGCGCTTTTTCTATTTCGTCGAATAACAGTACCGAATAGGGATGACGGCGTACTTTTTCGGTAAGTTGCCCCCCTTCACCATAACCCACATAGCCAGGAGGAGAACCGATAAGTCGACTGACATTGTGCTTTTCAGAATATTCACTCATGTCTACACGGATAAGTGCATCTTCCTTGTCGAACAGATATTTGGCTAGCTCTTTGGCCAAATGTGTTTTCCCGACACCTGTCGGACCTGCAAACATAAATACCCCTATCGGACGTTTGGGGTCTTTCAAGCCTGCTCGACTACGATGTATGGCACGAGTGACTTTGGTTACAGCTTCCTTTTGTCCTATAACTACACTGCCAAGATATTCTCCCATGGATTTGAGTCGCGAAAGTTCACTCTGAGATATACGTTCGGACGGAATTCCTGTCATCGCAGATACGACTTCTCGAATCATTCGTTCGTCTATATCGATACGATGGTCCGACATCTCTTTTTGCCACTCGGTACGTGCATCATTAAGTCTGTTCCGCAAAGCCGTTTCGTGATTACGTATTTCAGCTGCTTTTTCATACTCCTGTTTGCGAATAGCTTCTTTTTTCTGCGATATTAATGCTCCTATTTCATTCTCGATACTCTTTATGAATTCAGGCTCTTTGGAATTGAAGGTATGTGCTTTGCTGCCAGCTTCATCCATAATATCTATCGCCTTGTCTGGGAAAAATCTATCGCTTATATAACGCTCGGCCAATGTGACACATGCCTTCAAAGCATCATCCGTATAGTTTACGCAGTGGTGATCTTCGTAATATTTTTTCACATTACGCAATATTTGTAATGTCTGTTCCGGAGTGGTAGCCTCTACGACTATTTTTTGGAAACGGCGTTCCAAAGCACCATCGCTTTCTATATTCTCACGATATTCTTTTAGCGTTGTGGCCCCGATACATTGCAATTCTCCACGTGCAAGTGCTGGTTTAAGTATATTGGCCGTATCAAGACTGCCTTGTGTGCTCCCGGCACCGACAATAGTATGGATCTCATCAATGAACAGGATGATATCTTTATTATTGGTTAATGTATCCAAAAGAGCCTTTATACGTTCTTCGAATTGTCCTCGGTATTTTGTGCCGGCTATCATCGAGGCAATGTCAAGTGCATATATTCTTTTATTGCGTAAGGTATGTGGAACCTCGCGGTTTACAATACGCAATGCAAGTCCCTCTACAATCGCAGATTTGCCGACTCCGGCTTCACCGATGAGAACAGGATTGTTCTTTTTCCTGCGACCCAGGATTTGTATGACACGTTCTATTTCAGCTGTCCGTCCTATGACCGGATCTATTTTACCTTCGGCCGCAGCGCGTGTCATGTCAACCCCGAATTTTTCCAATAAGGATAGATTCCCTGCATTGTTTCCCGAAGGAGCTTGTGCTGTACGGGGATCGGCACGATAGGAGGATAGATCGTTATCATCTTCTGACATTTCTGAATTATCTATATTCTTAAACATTTTCATCTCTTCATATATATCTTCGTTGGAGGGAAGTTCTGAAAGTTGAGCTGATACATTCTGAAAATTTACTCCATATTGAGCAAGTACACGAGTACATATAAGCCTGTTGTCTCGAACCATACTTTGCAGTAGATGACCTGTGTTGAGTATGGTGTCATAATTATTGGGCAAGTTTATATACAATTTGCTTATGGTATGTTCGTCATGTCCTTCCGGTTCAGAATTATTCTGTATGGAACGTTCCAAATCACGTTCTACGCGTACCTTTATCTGGTACAATTCCCATTCTTTCAATAATTTTTTTAAAATACGATATGCGTGTCCATTTTCTTCCCTCAATATGGCGAGAAAAAGATAGTCCGCACTCATTTGCTTAGCTCCCAAACGTTGAGCCTCCTGGCGTCCTCTTTTGAATACAGATTCAAGCGTTTTAGTTTGCCTTATTTGCATTTTTATAGTTTTTAAGTTTTTTACAATAAAGTAACGATTTAATGCAATCGTTTATTGTAAAATTAAAAACCACGAGGCCATTCACCCACCTCTAACTCTTCGATTTTAGTGCCATCAATGATGAAACGAACGGCGGTACGTACATTGTGAAAGCCACTGCGTCCTGCGGCTCCAGGGTTTATATGTAACAGATCGTTTTTCTTGTCATATATTACCTTTAGAATATGAGAATGTCCGCTTATGAATATTTGGGGCTTATATTTTTTTAGAAGAGGTTCTACTCCATATTCATAACGTTTGGGGTAACCTCCTATGTGAGTCATCATTATTTTGCATTGTTCGCAGTCGAAAATCTGCCATTGTGGATAACTTATTCGTATTGAGGCTCCGTCAATGTTGCCATAAACGCCTGTTAAAGGTTTGAATGCAGCAATCGCCATGGCAGTTTCTATATTGCCGAAATCTCCGGCATGCCATATTTGATCGACATCAGCAAAAAAAATGCGAAGAGTATCGTCGAATGTACCGTGTGTATCTGAAAGTAATCCTATTTTCGTTGCCATCGTGTTTAATTTTTGAGCGCTTTGTCTGCCTTGACCTGTTGCCCGTTCCACGCCTTCAGATTCGTCCATGGGGTAAATGGAGCACTCCAGAATTCATCTGTTGCAGGGAGTCCTAAAGGAAGAAGTACAGAAGCACATAAATAAACGCTTCCAGTATTTATATAGCTTTCTGACATGGATATTTGATCCCCTGTAAATCCCACTTTGAGCCATCCGTTTTTATCGAAATTTTCCGGCGATTTAAGTTGATTCCGCATTACAACCGTTAATGCCGAACGTACTTGTGCAGGAGTTATACTTTCCGGAAGTATATGTATCAATGCGGCGTGGCTAAGTGCATGAAATGCACCGAAACGGTATACGATAGAACGGCCTACTGCCGGGAATGTTCCTTCGGGCGATATAAACCGTTCCAACTGCTCTGCATAACGGGTGTGGCGTTCAACTTGTGTATCAAGAAACTCACAACCTCTGATGTTATGTTTTTTCATGATAATCAAAATATCGGTTAGCATCGGATGTATTACGAAACTATTGTAATAATCCATGTGGAAATTCGGCCCGTCACCATATATACCATCACCTTTATACCATTGGTCACGGAATTTTTCTATTCCATACATCAGTCGATGTTCATCGTATTCGCCTGTGAATTCTAAAATAGCCGCCTCTACTATCGATGAAAAAAGCAACCAGTTATTTTCGGAAGGAGTGATGTTGCGACTGCGTTTAAGTTCGGTAATTACCCATTGTTTGCCTTGTTCATCTAAATTACCCCATAATTGTTCAGGTGCACGCAGTAGTCCCTGTGCTAAAAATGCAGCATCTACGAGCGGTTGCATCGGCTTGCCGAAGACCATATAATCTGGAGCATCGGGATTGACGGCATTCTTAAGACCTTTGAGTGTCAAATCTATATATTTAGCTCGTAATTGACCTTCAGGTGTATTGTCCGGTCCGAGTTCGAGCCATGGGGCAATCCCACATATCAATCTGCCGAAAGCTTCCAGAAAAGAAAATTCTCTTCGGCTTGCCTCCAAAGATTGGTACGGCATATTTATTTTAAGTGTGTTGTCTGCAAGGTTTGTAAGTATCGGATCGGCAAGTTTTACTGCAGTTTCGACCCAATATCCTCTCTGTTCTATCCCTGTTTCCTCTGCATGGAGAGGTGATATTGCGAAGCAAACAGTAAATAAAGAGAGTGCGATAATTGTTTTGTGGAAAAGTTGAATTGCCATTTTAACCATATTAACGTTATTTATAGCAAAAATAACATTTTTTAAGATTTGTTTTGTGTAGGGAATATGTTGAACTATTCGAAAAGTATGATTAAAAACTGGAATAATTTATTTGGCATAAAAACGTTATCTTTGTCAAAACGGTTTTTAGGTTTTATTCAGATAAAAGATAGAAATAGAACAGAAAAGGCAAACCCGGTATTGAAACCGGTTATTGAAATATGTCACAACAAAATATTCCATTAGCAGAAAGGCTTCGTCCACAAACACTTGACGATTATATCGGACAGAAACATCTGGTCGGTGAGAATGGGGTTTTCCGTAAGTTTATTGAAACGGGAAATGTTCCTTCGTTTATTTTATGGGGACCTCCGGGAGTTGGAAAGACAACTCTTGCAAAACTTATATCATCCGTTTTAGGACGTAAATTTTTCACACTTTCAGCAATAAATGCAGGAGTAAAGGATGTCAGGGAAGTTATAGAACAGGCTAAAAAGAGTCAGTTTTTCAATGCTCCATCACCTTTTCTGTTTATAGATGAAATTCACCGGTTCAGCAAATCTCAGCAAGATTCGCTGTTGGGAGCCGTTGAACAGGGTATTGTCACACTTATAGGAGCTACGACTGAAAATCCTTCGTTCGAGGTTATTTCACCACTGTTGTCTCGTTGTCAGGTTTATGTCTTGAAAGCTATGGACGATCAGGATTTGCAGACATTATTGGAGAGAGCAATAACTTCCGATTCGTTTCTTAAAGAGCGTGGCGTTGAAGTTGTGGAAACAGAAGCTCTTTTCGGATTTAGTGGAGGCGATGCCCGCAAATTGCTGAATATAATCGATATCCTTGCGAATGCCACTACCGGTAAAATTGTAATAAGCGACAAAAATGTTACGGAGTGTCTTCAGCAAAATATAGCTCTGTACGATAAAAACGGAGAACAGCATTACGATGTTATTTCTGCTTTTATCAAGTCTGTGCGCGGAAGTGATCCCAATGCAGCTATTTATTATCTGGCTCGTATGCTTGCAGGAGGAGAAGATCCGAAATTTATTGCACGAAGATTGGTTATACTCGCAGCAGAGGATATAGGACTGGCAAACCCTAACGGACTTTTGTTGGCAAATGCCTGTTTCGATACCGTGCATAAAATAGGTATGCCCGAGGCACGTATTCCACTTGCGGAGGCTACGATTTATCTTGCGACGAGTCCCAAAAGTAATTCGGCCTATATGGCTATCGATACGGCTATGGGCTTGGTAAATAAAGATACTGCGAATCGTCCGGTCCCGTTGCATATACGCAATGCTCCGACAAAATTGATGAAAAATCTCGGTTATGGAGATAATTACAAGTATGCGCACAATTATGAAGGTAATTTTGTAGATCAGGAGTTTATGCCGAAAGGACTTGAAGGGTACCGATTCTATGAGCCTGGCAACAACAACAAGGAGAAAGAGATTGCCCAGCGTATACAAAATTTATGGAAAGGTAAATATTGATAAAAATATAGATATGGAAATGAGTGTCTTGCAAAATATTCCGAATATCAAACATTTGGAGAGTGGAAATTTTTTCTTGCTTGCCGGTCCGTGTATTGTTGAGGGTGAAAAAGTGGTGATGGAGATTGCTGAACGAATGTGTGCAATAACCGATTTGTTGAAAATTCCTTATGTTTTTAAAGGTTCTTATCGTAAGGCCAACCGTTCGAGACTTGATTCTTTTAGTGGAATAGGTGATGAAAAGGCTTTAAAATTGCTCGCTAAAGTCAGGTCCGAATTCGGTATTCCGGTGGTAACGGACATTCATAATCCCGAGGAGGCAGAAATGGCTGCCGGTTATGTCGATATTTTGCAGATCCCGGCTTTTTTATGTCGTCAGACCGACTTGCTTGTGGCTGCCGCTAAAACAGGTAAAACAGTAAACATTAAGAAAGGTCAGTTTCTTGCTCCCGAAGCGATGTGCTTTGCTGCCGGAAAGGTACGTGAGGCCGGTAATAACAAGATAATGCTTACTGACCGTGGAACAATGTTCGGATATTATGATCTGATAGTTGATATGCGGGCAATTCCTAAAATGAAACAGTTCGGTTACCCTGTAATTATGGATATAACTCACTCTTTGCAGCAACCCAATCAATCGAGTGGTGTTACGGGAGGCGAGCCTGCAATGATAGAGACTATTGCTCGTGGAGCTATTGCAGTAGGTGCGGACGGCATCTTTATGGAGACACATCCCGATCCTGCTTCAGCCAAAAGTGATGGGGCCAATATGCTTCATTTGGATAAGGCGGAAACTTTGCTCAGGCATTTGGTCGAAATTCGTAAAGTTGTCAATAAATTTTAGGACGTCAGATAATTGAGACTGACGGTTTATCAGTTTAAATCTCGTTATTGACATTGCTTGTTGTAACAATTATAATATTATTTCTGGGGTTCTTAATATCGACACAAAACTCGATATAAATCTTGGTGATTCGAAGAATGATTCAGTATGAAAATGAAAAATGGTGATTTAGTTTAGTATAATCACCATTTTTTAATTTATCGAAATATTAAACAATAAAAGTGTGTCAGTAATTACAATGAGATTGATTTTACGATGAGGATTAAGCCCATTTGGATTTATTGTTCATGTGTATTGCAAATCCCGATTGTCAATAAATTTTGTTTTCAGCGAAATCTATTTTGAATAGTAGGAGTCGATTACCTCCAGCAATATGCGGCAAGATTCCTCTACCTCTTCAGGTGTGATTGTCAAAGGAGGAGCTATGCGCATCGCCGTTTCATGAAACAAAAACCATTCTGTCATCAACCCTTTGTCTATTGCAGTTAGGACTATGTCCTGAGTCAATTTTGCATCACCAAACTCTACTGCCATAAGTAATCCTGCACGACGTATCTCTTTTATGGCAGGATGTCCAGACAATATTTTTTCATATTGAGCTCCTCTTTCTTCAGCCTTGCGCATGAGATCGTTTGCCAAAACATACTCCAACGCAGCCATACCTGCGGCACAGCATACGGGATGTCCTCCGAACGTAGTAATGTGTCCCAATGTCGGATTTGTTTTCAGAGTACTCATTATTTCATTGGAAGATATGAAAGCTCCCAAAGGCATTCCTCCTCCGAACGATTTTGCCGTACAAAGGATATCTGGAATAACCCCTTCCTGCATAAAATAATAAAGTGTTCCCGTACGTCCGGTTCCGGTTTGTATTTCGTCGAAAATTAACAATGCCCCTGTTTCGTCACATTTTTCTCTCAATGCTTTTAAGAAACCTTTTGCAGGGAGTTGTATCCCTCCTTCTCCCTGTATGGGCTCAATGATGACTGCTGCCGTGTGTGTCGTTATTGCAGAAATGTCATCTGTATTGTTGAATCTGATCTGGCGACAACCAGGAACAACAGGACGATATGAATTGCGATATTCTTCGCCTCCCATTACGCTTAATGAACCATGTGTACTCCCATGATATGCATTTTTAAACGATATGAGTTCGATACGTCCCGTATAACGTTTTGCAAGTTTTAATGCTCCTTCTACCGCCTCACTACCTGAATTTACAAAATATACCGATTCGAGAGGCGCAGGCAGCAGTTCTGCCATCCTCGTTGCATAACGTACTTGGGGCGATTGTATGGCTTCACCATATACCATAAGATGCAGGTAATCCTGTGCCTGATTGCAGATGGCATCTATCACCGCTTTATTGCCGTGCCCTATGTTGCTGACAGATACTCCTGAAATGAGATCTATCCACTTCTTCCCGTCAGGACCGTAGAGCCATACTCCTTCAGCACGTTCAACTTCAAGCATCATCGGTGCGTCCGAGGTTTGACCTACATGTTCCAAAAACATTCTTCTGAGATTCGAAACCATTTTTATTAGTATCGCATTTTGCGTTTGTACGTAGTCTGTGTGTGAAAAATCTATTTTTTACGACAATTCTTTTCAAGAGTTTGGGATAGTATTACCGTAAGATCGTTACCCGTACGGTTTGATAACCTTATAAGTGACCACAAAACATCGCCTATACCATCAGCAATCTCTTTCTTGGAAGAGTTGCTCCTGGAATGATCTCCGTAACGGTTGGCCATGATGCGCGAAAGACGTCCTATATCTTCGGTAAGCAAAGCCATATTGGTCAGTTCGTTATGGTTTATCTCTTTTTTGCTGTCTACGGCTTCGACCAGTTCCTGTGCCTCTTTTATTGTCATAATTGTGTCTTTAGAGTGTTCCCTATTCTCTGTGTTTGGAATCTATCCATATCGTTACAGGACCATCGTTTACAAGAGCCACTTTCATATCTGCTCCGAAAACTCCTGTCGCTATGCGTCCGTTTATTTCGTGCGATAAACTTTTTATGAACTTCTCATACAACGGCACAGCCTTTTCTGGATGTGCAGCCCTTATATATGAAGGTCTATTACCTTTTTTTGTCGAAGCATGGAGCGTAAACTGGCTTATGACCATAATTTCACCATTAATATCCTCAACAGAAAGGTTCATAACCCCTTCATTGTCGGCAAATATACGAAGTTTTGTCAATTTATGAACAAGCCATTCTATATCTTCATCCGTATCATCGTTCTCTATACCTATCAGTACCAATAATCCTTGGCCGATAGAACTGTGAACTGTTCCGGATATGGTTACAGACGCATTCGTAACCCGTTGAATAAGCAATCTCATTATTCTCTGTTTTATGCCGTTTTTTTGTGGTCCATTTCATTAAAGGCCTCCGTCCAATCTTTCCATACCGGTTCGAGCCCTTTTGCTTTTACTGCCACAACCACTTCGTCTGGAGTACGATTGTCACAAGGTGCAAATTGTTCCAATTCAAGGCTCGGTTCAGCATAACCTCCAGGCATAGTCTTTGAGCCTGCACTGATAACCGTAACCCCGAATAGCATTATTTTGTCACGATATTCACTGCTTTCACGGGTCGAAATGGATAGTTCCACATCTTCAGACAACAGACGGTAAGCACATATCAGTTGTGTGAGATTACGTTCGGATGCCGGGTACATAGGTTTGAATCCTTCTTCTCCTACATAAGGACGAAGACGTGGAAAGGCTATGGAATATTTTGTCCGCCAATATCTGTTTTCGAGGTAGCGTAGATGCAGGGCTGTAAAATATGCTTCCGTACGCCAGTCTTCCAGACCGATAAGATTACCAAGCCCTACTTTGTATATGCCTGCTTCACACAGACGGTCCGGAGTTTCAAGACGGTAACGATAATCCATTTTTTTGCCTTTAAGATGGTAAACAGGATATCTATCTTTGTTGTATGTCTCCTGATAGACGTAGACTGCATGAAGACCTTCATCAATAAGTCTTCTGTATGGATCGGTATCCAGAGGTTGTATCTCTATCGAAATTTGCTGGAAATATTCACGCATTATTCGCATGGAATCGATCATATATTCAAGACTCGAACTGCGTGGGGCTTCACCCGTTACCAGTAATATATGTTGAAACGGATGACGTTTTATAGCTTGTGCTTCGGCGTGTATCTGTTCGGGAGAGAGTATTACCCTGTGTATTCTGTTTGTACAGTTGAAACCGCAGTAAACGCAATGATTCTGACAGATATTGGATAAATAGAGTGGTGTATACAGTTGCATTATGTTGCCGAAACGACGACGTGTTATGGCATAACTTTTTTGTGCCATTGCGGCGAGATATTTGTCGGCAGCAGGAGATACCAATGCTGCAAAATCGTCCATTGTGATACGGTCTGCGCTCAAGGCACGTTCTACGTCTGCATCGGTCGAGGCATATATTTGGGCCCGTGTCTTTTCCCAATCTCTTTTGACTATTATATCGAAGTAGCTCATTTCAAATCAAGTAAATCGTTTAAAAATGGAGTAAGTGGACTTGTCGCATTGGCGGAATTGCTGACAGGAGCAAGTTTTGCTTCATATGCCATTCGGCCGGCCTCTACAGCCATTTTGAATGCGATGGCCATTGAAACAGGATCTTGTGAAACGGCTATTGCTGTATTTACAAGAACCGCGTCAGCACCCATTTCCATTGCTGCTGCTGCATGAGACGGAGCTCCTATACCGGCATCAACTACGACAGGAACATTGCTTTGTTCTATGATAATACGTAAAAAATCAGCCGAAGCAAGACCTTTATTCGACCCGATAGGCGCTCCGAGAGGCATTACGCATGCCGCTCCAGCATCTTCCAGCCGTTTGCATACTACTGGATCTGCATGGATGTATGGCATTACGACGAATCCGTCTTTTGCAAGCTCTTCCGTCGCTTTCAAGGTTTCGACAGGATCCGGCATGAGATAGTGGGGATCTGGGTGTATTTCAAGTTTTATCCAGTTTGTCTCGAGTGCTTCGCGGGCCAACTGTGCTGCAAAAACAGCTTCGCGGGCAGTTCTTACGCCTGAAGTATTGGGAAGCAAATTGATATGTGAAGATTTTAAATGGCTCAGTATATCATCCTGAGGATTGTTTGCATCTACACGTTTTAGTGCGACTGTGACCAATTCACTCTCACTGGCGATTATCGCATCTCTCATAAGGTCGGAGGAGGAAAATTTTCCTGTTCCTGTGAAAAGCCGCGATGAAAAGCTTTTCCCTGCAATCACTAAATTTTCTTTCATAATATATTGTTTAAGCTCTTATGTCCGGTTTGTGAGGCATATGTTCATGACAACACAAAATGTTGCAATGCAGATGCCCTAAAAATTTTATATATCTCATTAGTTTTGAATGTGGCTGATTTGTTCAGCTTCGATTCTTATGTTTTATAGTCGTTGTACGATACAATAATTAATTTAAAATGAATAAAGTATGAGTTTGTATTATATTGTTACATATTATTTTATGTGTGATAAAAACTTTTCCGTTTCCTGTTTTACATCGTCAGCTCCCGATATTGCACCTGAAGCAGCTATCCCATATACTCCGGTATTTATTATTGACGGAATATCTTCAACGGTTATGCCTCCTATCGCAACTACAGGTATGTCAATGCCTGCAAGACGCATTTCCTTTATAATATTTTGATAACCCTCCAATCCCAAGATAGGGGAAAGATTTTTTTTCGTTGTGGTGAATCGGTATGGTCCGAGGCCTATATAATCTATAGGTTGCAGGCTTAAATTTTTAATGTCGTCGAATGTATTTGCTGTTGCTCCTATGATAGCGTCGTCACCGACTATTTTACGCGCTTCCGTTGGGGACATGTCGTTTTTCCCGAGATGTACTCCCTCCGCACCGATATTTTTTGCAATATATGGATCATCGTCAACAATAAGTGTTGCTCCATATTGGCGGCATAAAATTCTCATTTCATGACCTTGTTCTTCAATTTGCTCTTTTGGAGCATCTTTCATGCGTAGCTGTATCCAACGGCCTCCTCCTGCGAGAAAATTTTCTGCCACATCTATATCCCCGTTTGAAATGAGTTGTAATTTGCCGTTTACGGCACCTTGCCATTTTATTCTAAGTGCTCGAAAACGTGTCAATGTTTCGGAAAGATATGGTGTTAATGCCGTTTTTGCCGAAGGCCCCCAAACTGAACCTATTGCAGCCGCACCATCAAAACCTAAAGTGCGTACCTTCCAGATATTATGGCTCGTTATGCCGCTTAATCCAACAACACTGCAATATGGTACAGTTTCGAGTTCGTCATGTATTGTGTCCGGATTAAGGTTTTGGCCTTTATATCCCTTTTTTGAAACTGAATCGAAAAGAGGACTGAAAAAACAGTAATCTGTAACGTCGGCATATTTACGTACTTCATCCCATGAATGGGCTGAAAAGCTGAGTCTCTTATTTATGGATTGATCTATGTGCAAAAGTTCTTCACCTTTGAGGTGTATGCCTCCCAAAGAATAAGTCTCTGCCAGTCGTGTATTGTAATGAAGTGTAAAGCAGGACATGTCGCAACCTAATGATTGCAGCTCACATATCAGACGGTCGAGTTCATCTTCAGTCGCGTCGGGTTTGCGTATGTGTATTATCTCTGCCCCTGCCGTCCATAATGAACGTAGGATGACCGCTTCGCCATAAAAAAAATAGGGTAATGTGATAACTATAGGTGCACGCAGCGTAAAACTTTCTCTCATTTCTATTGTTCACTAAAAATTGGTGTAATTTTGCAACAGCTTAAAGCTAATTTATTCTCATTGTCAATCTACTTTTCGCCATTGTAAATTATGGGATAATGATTGTTATTTGTGTATTGATTATCCTCCCTGTGTAGCGCGGATTACCGTAATTGTCATATCCGATTCAAGCGAGGTCGTTGCCCACTCACTCTTACGGATAACTTTTGAACCTATTGCTATGGCAATACCTTTGCTGTCTATGTCTTGTTCGGTAACCAGTTCATCGATAGAGGTGGCAGTGGTATCAATCAAATTGCCGTTAAAATTTATTTCCATTGTCTACTTTTATTTATTATGGAAACGGGCGTGATATGGTGCCTGTCAAAGATAGACTCGATGAAGTTTGCAGATGCAACTGTGATGGAACAAACTCCCTTCGACGGTATTATCCGTATCAGGTCCATAGGGTATGATCTCAGCCGTGTTACAGCACCCCCGTCTTCCTTGTTTAAACATTGCAAAGTAACAAAAAATAATTGGTTTGTGCGATTAATTGCCTAAATTTGTATAATATTCATTGAAAAATAATACTTTAATAAACGGATTTTGACTGATATGTAATCTTGTCGGGTTATGTGTCAACGAAAGGTTTGCTTATGGTGAAAAAACCTGAAAATATGGTGAAATTTAAACTGAAACTAAAAACAGTCATACCTATCTTTACCGTTATCCTTTTATTGGTAGCTGGAGGATGCGGTCCTGGAAATAAAAAAGAGGAGGCTAAAATTATAACAGGGTTTGCCCAAGGGACGACATATCGTATAGCTATTAAAGGTGATACTGTTGTGGGAACGAAAGCAGCTATAGATTCTCTTTTCGATGTTGTGGACCGTTCTTTGTCTCTTTATAATCCCAATTCACTTATCAGCCGTATAAATCGTAATGAAACCGATTCGGTAGACGCATTGATTGCGGATTGTATAAAAGTAGCTCATGGTATAAGTGAAACAAGTGGAGGATTGTACGATATTACGATTAAACCTCTTACCCAGGCATATGGATTTGCAGAAGGGAAGCCGACCAAATCTCCTAATCTCGATTCATTGTTACCTATTATAGGTTACAAAAAAATATCGGTTCAAAACGGTCGTCTTGTCAAATCGGATCCACGGATGCAGCTCGACCTGAATTCTATAGCTCAAGGTGCTACCTCTGATATTATTTCCCGTTATTTGGATAGTCAAGGAATCAAAGAGTATCTTGTAGTTACCGGAGGCGGGGAAATCTATTGCAAAGGGTTGAATGCCAATGGCGAACCATGGAGAGTCGGAATAGACCGTCCATATGAAGGCAATATAGTTCCAGGTCAGGATCTACAGACTGTAATAGGCGTATCGGACAAAGGATTGGCTACTTCAGGCAATTACCGTAAATTTTACATCAATGAGGATGGGGATAAGGTGGTCCATACCGTTAATCCTATAACCGGGAAATGTGTTATAAGTAATTTGCTGTCGGCTACTGTAGTTGCTGAAAATGCTACTTTGGCCGATGCTTACGGAACAATGTTTATGGTGTTGGGCCTTAATGAGAGCATAAAGTTTCTTGAGGGTCATCCCGAACTGGATGCTTATTTGATATATACCGATGATGATGGAGTTTACCAAATCTATATGACTCCAGGAATGTCAGAGATGGTTGCAAAATAATAGTGCTTATGGAAAAGGTTAGGTTTATTTATAATGCTAAATCGGGCGAAACAGTAATTACCGAATATCTTGACGAGATAATATCGATATATCAGAATAAGGGGTTTTCGATAGTACCGTACAGATTGACATTTGCTGACGAAGAAGAAGAGGATATGTTGGGGGATATAGACACTTCATACAACCATATTCTTATTGCAGGTGGCGACGGTACGGTAAATTATGTCGTGAACGCCATGAAAAGCTATAATATAGATCTGCCTGTAGCAGTGCTTCCTGTCGGAACGGCCAATGACTTTGCAACAATGCTCGGTGTGCCGGCCGATATTCCGAAAGCTTGTCGACGCATACTTGCAGGAGATGTCGTTAATGTAGACTTGGGGCTCGCGAATGAAGAATATTTCGTAAATGTATTCAGTTGCGGACTTTTTACCGAGGTTTCACAAAAAACACCTACAATACTGAAAAACAATTTCGGAAAGTTAGCATATTATTTCGGAGGTTTGGGTGAGTTGCCTTCTTTCCGCAAAATGCACATAACGCTTGAATCGGATAATGGGAATTACGAGGGGTCTTCGATAATCTTTTTTGTTTTTAACGGCCAGACTGCCGGCCAGCTGCGGCTTGCACATACGTCGAAAATAGATGACGGATTGCTCGATGTTTTGGTAATCAAGGGAGATAACCCGTTGGATACACTTCGTACCATTTTCCACTTTATCAAACGCACACCTAAAAGTTATCCTGCCGGAATATATCATACCCAATGCAGTGAACTTACAGTATATTCATACAATGACGAACATACAGATATAGATGGTGAACCGGGGCCTCGTTTCCCGGTGAGAATATCATGTGCAAAAGGAGCCTTGAAAGTTATTAAACCGAGTATCCATCACACAAAAAAGAGGCTTTAACCGTTATTTATCGGATAGACAACAGCGGGAGCAGATTAAACAACACAACTCCTGACATCAATAATATATATGCGGTGTTGGTAATCCATCCGTCCTGACGGTTGAAAAAAGTTGGCATTATTACCGCTAATGGAATAGCTATGAGCGCGAAATCAGTTATGCTCCTACATGGAACGATGAAAAGTATTGTACTGGCAATTAACATCCAGATAAAATAGATATATGATTTATACGGCCTTGTACGCATAAGCGATGCACGGTGCATAAAGATCCATAGCGACAACATTGTTGTTATAACAGTTACGCCCCAGAATGTCAACAGATCAGGACGTAGAAAATCTACCAGAAAAGCTGCCTGTTGACCGCATGATACTATTGTATTGAAGAACAATATGCCGAGATATGAAAATTGTTCTCCCATGCCCCAATATATATATGAACATATGGCGAAAGGCAAGATGTATCCCATTATGGATATTATGATTTCATGCCAGTCTTTACGGAAGATTGCAAGGGCACAAGGTATAAGAATTATATAAATTATTGAAGGAGCATATATCAGCACTGTTGTTCCCAGCAAAATTGAAGCGGTAAATGTATTTCCGTATTGTTTCTGTCGGCGGAAAGAATTTATCATCATTTCGGAAGAGTATATTATCAACCAAGATGTTACGATGCCGACTATATTTTGTGTTCCGAAATAGCTTCCACAACTTACGATGATATATAATATTGCCGGCATGAATGCCTTGTCGGTATATATCATATTCCGTGTTACGATGCGGGTTATCATGACCGCATTTGACAATACCATTATTAAAACAATAACGGTACTTAAAATAGGATTGGAACTTGTAAAGTTTTCAAGTAATACACCCAACGGCATCTTGGAAATATAAGATGCCGTAATTTCTACCGGTTGCACTGCACTTCGTGCCCAGAATAATAAAAGGAGCAATACAACCCACGTAAAAGTCCACCCAAGACTTTGGCGGGTTAAGTTAATACTCATTACTGTTACCTTTTCATCAGGTCCTTACCTATATCTGAACGATAATATTTTCCCTGATATTCAATGTCTTGTATGGTGTTAAACGATTTA
>CASFSC010000003.1 GCA_949296995.1 uncultured Alistipes sp.
ACAGGTCCATATGTTGCGCCCAAAAGTGCACCGAATATAGGGCCGAGTCCGGCTATATTGAGAAGTTGAATAAGAAATGCCCTCCATTTTGGCAAAGGGAGATAATCTACTCCATCGAAATGTGTTTTACATGGGGTTTCTGCATTAGGGTCTACATCGAAACTCTTTTCAAGATACTTGGCATAAGTAAAATAAGCAATTACAAGAAGCGTAATGCAAATTAAAAAAGTTACCATTTTATATTACTCCTATCAAATTCAAAAACAATAGTGTTATCACAACAGGCGCCACAAATTTAATCAAAAAATATACTATGGGATATATTTTCACTCCATATTTAAAATTGCTGGTAAGTTCAGCCTTGAATTTTGCAGGAGCGAATACCCATCCGGTGAAAATAACGATAAACAATCCCCCTATAGGCAACATTATATTAGAAGAAAGATGGTCGAAGAAACTGACTAAATTTTGTCCTCCGATTTTTATAGATGATCCCGGGAGTTGCGATATAATACTAAGCATACCCATAATAAATGTTCCCAAGCCCACGTAACATGCAGCCCGACGACGGCTAAGTCTCATTTCTTCATAAATATATACCGTAACGACCTCTATCAACGATACCGACGAAGTAATTGCGGCAAGGAACAAAAGCATAAAAAATATTACGGATACGATATATCCTGCTCCCATCTGAGCGAATACGTTAGGCAAAGTTATGAACACTAATTCCGGACCTGACGTAGGACTGATTCCGAATGAGAATACGGCAGGGAATATCACCAATCCGGACAAAACCGCCACGAATACATCGGTAGCTGCGACCATACCTGCAACTCGGAACATATTTTCCTCTTTTTTAATATATGAGCCATAAGTTATCATAGCCCCCATACCGAGGCTCATAGAGAAGAATGATTGTCCGAGAGCGTTAAGGAATGTACGTCCTGTAAGTTTGCTGAAGTCTGGTTTCAGGAGGAAAGAAGCCCCTTCCTTGGCGCCGTCGAGAGAAAGAGTATACAGCATCAGTCCCACCAACAACACGACGAATAGCGGCATAAATATTTTATTGTAGCGTTCTATTCCCTTTTCTACGCCGGCATACACGACGGCCACGGAAGCTATTATAAAAACGGTAGTCCATATTGCAGGTTTCCAGCCGCTTGAGACAAACATATTAAAATTTTCAGTAATCTGTTCGGCAGTTTTTCCTGCGAAATTGTTAAAAAGTGCTTCCCGTAAGAATTCCAATGCCCATCCGGCTATAACACAATAAAATGCGAGTATTACAAACGCGGTAAGTATCCCTAAATACCCGACAAATTTCCATTTTGTACCAGGTGCGAGCTTATTGAATGCACGCATAGAATTACGTTTTGTACTACGCCCTATTGAGAATTCAGAAAGCATTATAGGTACCGATACGAGCAAACTGATACATATATATATTATTATAAAAACAGCGCCTCCATTTTCACCTGCCACATAAGGGAAACGCCATATGTTACCCAATCCTACGACGGAACCGCCTACGGCAGCTACAACTCCGAATCTACTTGCAAAAGTTCCTCTTTTAGATACCATAAAAGTTTAAAATCTATTTATCATACAAAATTAAAAATATAATGCTTAGTTTCATATCTTTGCAATAAATTTGACAAATCCGATGCAATCTGTTGAACTACTTGCACCTGTAAAAAACCTCGAATACGGGCGAGCCGCGATTTTATGTGGTGCCGATGCTCTTTATGTAGGAGCTCCGCAATTCGGGGCACGTTATTCGGCAGGCGTTTCAGTTAAAGATATCGAAGAGCTATGCAGATATTCACACCTGTTCGGTGCGAAAGTATATGTTGCCATGAATACAGTGCTGTTTGAAGATGAACTTTCAGCAGCTGAAAATATAGCGACACAAATATATAACGCAGGAGCAGATGCATTAATTATACAGGATATGTCATTTCTAAGAATGGCCGACTTACCTCCTATCGAATTACATGCCTCGACACAAACCTTCAACATGAGCGCAGAAAAGGTAAAATTTCTCTCCGAAGCAGGTTTTTCACGTGTAATATTAGAGAGAGCATTATCTGCCAAAGAAATAGAGGAGATACATGAAACTGTTCCGAATACTGAACTTGAAGCGTTTATACACGGGGCAATATGCGTAAGTTACAGCGGACGTTGCTATATGAGCCGTACCATGAGCCAACGCAGTGGCAACCGAGGAATGTGTTTGCAGTCATGCAGACTTCCCTATAATCTGCTGGATGAAAAAATGCGCCCAATAATAAAAGAGAAGCATTTGCTGTCGGTACGCGACATGAATCTTTCGGATGACTTGGAAACTCTGATTGATGCAGGAGTATGTTCATTCAAAATAGAAGGCAGGTTAAAAGATTTGGATTATGTTAAAAATATCGTTTCCTGGTACCGCAATCGTCTCGATGCCATAATAAATTCGCGTTCCGATTTATGCCGGGCATCAAAAGGCAAATCTACAATAGATTTCACCCCTATCCCATCAAAGAGTTTCGCTCGGGGCGCAACTATCTATTTTATAAAAGATACTAAAAACATTGTATCTTCATTCGACACGCCCAAATCATCGGGAGAATACATCGGACGAATAAAATATGTGGGTAAAGATTTTTTCATTCTGACCGATATTCCAACAAAAATCCATGTTGCCAATGGAGACGGAATATGTTTTGGCGGTAACAACAATATATTTACCGGAACAAACATCAACAAGGTAGATGGAGAGCGCATCTATCCCAACAAAATGGATGGGATCCGCCAAGAAATAGATATATACCGAAATTACGACCATCTTTTCGTCAGCACGGTAGAACGCAGTCGCGTAAAACGTACAATAGGAATTTATGCAGAGATAAAAATTTCGGAAAATCAGGCAACCCTCTGTTTATCGGAACCGCACTCCCCGAATTGGACAGATGATCGTTTTTCACAAAAAGATTTTGAGGTTTCGGTTTCACGCGCAGGAGATTTCGGGATTGCAAAAAATCCTGAACGGGCAGAAGAGACTATACGCACACAAATTGCAAAAACAGGAGATACAATATATCATATTACAGATATACGGATACTATGGGATCAAGTACGTTTCATTCCTGTTTCGACGCTGAACGAATTGAGACGTGAAGCGACCGAAAAACTGACCTCGCTAATTGCATCGTCTTATACCCGTCGGATGCGCAAAAAAGAGAATAGAAATTTTCCATATTCCACTACATCTGTTTCGGGCGAAGAAAACATCACAAACTCATTATCGGCCAACTTTTACCGTGACCATGGGGTAACAGACATTGAAAAAGGATATGACCTGCAATCGGATCTTACGGGTAAAAAAGTTATGCAAATGCGCTACTGCCTGCGTCGAGAACTTGGAGAATGTCTGAAACAAAATCCACGATACAGAGGAAAATTATATTTAGAAAACGGGGTTAATATATATGAACTCTGTTTTGATTGTAAAAATTGCACTACCAGCCTTATATATAAGGGTAAACGAGACAAAAAAATATCAAAATGAATATAGAACTGCTCACTCCCCACTGGCAAGATTATGAACTTATCGACAGCGGCAATTATGAGAAACTGGAACGTTTCGGCCGTTATGTTACAGCACGTCCCGAGCCACAGGCCATCTGGGACAAATCTCTTCCTGACGAAGAATGGAGACGTCTTGCCGATGCCTATTTCATACGAGATAAACGTAATGAAGAGCGTGGAGAATGGAGATGCAAACCGCACATGCCGGAACAATGGTTTATAAGATATGATTACAAGAACATGCATCTGCGTATGCGTTTGGGTCTGACTTCATTCAAACATGTCGGAGTCTTTCCGGAGCAAGCCGAAAATTGGAATTTCATATATGACCGTATACAATGGTTGCGCACACACAATCAAGACACGATAAAAGTGCTTAACCTTTTTGCCTATACCGGAGGAGCCTCACTTGCCGCATGTGCGGCAGGAGCCGAAGTGACACATGTAGATTCCGTAAAACAGGTAATAACATGGTCTCGTGAAAATATGGAAGCTTCCGGTTTGAACGGCATAAGATGGATTGTCGAAGATGCGCTGAAATTTGTCCGCCGAGAGGTAAAACGTGGGAAAAAATATAACGGTATCATCCTTGATCCACCTGCATACGGTCGCGGAGCCGACGGTGAAAAATGGATACTGGAAGAGAATATCAATGAAATGCTCTCTCTATGCGGACAACTTTTAACCGACCTTCCGGGAAGTTTTATCGTTTTAAACCTCTATTCTATGGGCCTATCAGCATTACTGGCCCGTACCGCAGTGCATCAACTTGTCATAGGCGATATTACTGACGCACACAACAATTCGACAAGAATGGAGGCAAATTACGTAACAGATATTAACGAAGCACACGATAATATTTCGTCAGAAGCCACCGGAGAACTCTATTTTCAAGATAGAGCAGGCAAACAATTGCCGTTAGGAGTATTTTACAGATTTTTCAGATAGCCGTCTATTCCTGCCCCAAACAGTGCAAAGTCATATTTAACAGGGTCATTGGCATCGAATTGGCGTAAAGAATCAGTAATCTCCTCAACAGCTTTCCAGTCGTTCTGCTTACGCGTCAACAATCCCAATGCTCGGCCCATATTTGCACTGTGCACATCCAACGGCAAATATATGGCTGAAGCAGGAATACGTTTCCACAATCCGAAATCCACTCCACGATCATCCTGTCGCACCATCCATCGTATATACATGTTCAAACGTTTGCATGCCGCACCTTTATCGATAGAGGAGAGATGTTTTTCCGCCCTTTGCCGATGTTCACACGACCAGAACTGACATCTGAACTGCGATAAAACCTTACGCATATCAGCCGTTTCAGCAAACTTCTGTTCAAAGAATGCTCCTATCCCGCCATATACTTCGTAAAAAACACGCATACTGTTTACGAAATCGATCAAATCGCCTCCATTGAATGTGCGGTGCACATAGGTAGCGAGTCGTCCCAAATCAGCAGGCGAAGCATTGAGCACAAAATCATACGGAGCATTATCCATATACTCCATCATCCGTCGGGCACTTTTGACAATAGCTTTACGATTACCCCATGCTATGGTAGAAGCCAGGAATCCGCTTATTTCTATATCCTCTTTAGAACTGAAACTATGCGGGATACTTATAGGGTCATCGGCAATAAAATTCTGATTATTATATTTATCATACAGATAATCGAGATGTTCCTTCAATTCCTGTCTGTCTGTCATCATTTGTCACTCTTTTATTTCCCCGTCGACCATCACTATCTGCCTGTCGGACATCATTGCCAGATGTTCATCATGTGTAACAATAACAACCGTTTGTCCGAACATATCCCTCAACTTAAAGAAAAGATTGTGTATCTCCTCCTTGTTCTTACTATCTAAATTTCCGGACGGTTCATCAGCCAACAAAACCGCAGGATTATTAATCAACGCACGGGCAATGGCCACACGCTGTTGTTCACCGCCGGATAATTCAGCGGGTTTATGTGTCAACCGATGACTCATTCCCAACAATTCCAAAAGTTCTCCGGCACGCGTTTCGACCTGCTGACGATCTCGCCCGGCTATATACCCGGGGATACAAACATTCTCAAATGCGGTGAATTCCGGCAGAAGATGATGAAACTGAAACACGAATCCAACTTCAGTATTACGGAATTTTGATATATTTTTATCCGTCAATGTATGAGCCGGAATATTGTCTATAATCAGCTCACCCGAAGTAGGTCGGCTTAACGTACCCAATATTTGCAAAAGCGTTGTTTTTCCG
>CASFSC010000004.1 GCA_949296995.1 uncultured Alistipes sp.
TATAACAGTTCTACGAATGATACGTAAACCATAACTCCCGCTGACATACCGAGAGCGAATGAGAGGAATTTTTTGTTCGTATGGTTTGCAAAAAAAGCGATAGCACTACCTATTCCTGTTGCCAATCCGGCTCCAAGTGTCAATAAAAATGCAAACAGTATGTTATCGCCCATAGTGTAATATGGCTTTAGTTAGTTTTGAATTTCATTTTGATTTCGGCAAGATCTTTATTTGCTTTTTCGATCTTTTTGGCAAGGTCTGCTTTGAATTTAATAATCTTTTCACCCATTGCAGGATTGCCTGTGGCTATTATTTGAGCTGCCAATATGGCTGCATTGCGAGCTCCGTCGAGTGCAACAGTGGCAACTGGAATACCTGACGGCATCTGGAGTATTGAAAGTATGCTGTCCCAGCCGTCTATCGAATTTGATGATTTTATGGGTACACCTATTACTGGCAGTGGGGTAGAGGCTGCTATCACTCCGGGAAGATGTGCTGCACCTCCTGCTCCGGCGATTATCACTTTTATTCCGCGTTTATGAGCATTCTTCGCAAAATCTGCAACAAGATCGGGTACACGGTGTGCAGACAGTGCGTTGATTTCATAAGGAATTTCCATTTCATCGAAAAATTTGGCCGCTTCTTCCATGATTTTAAGGTCGGAAGTGCTACCCATGATAATACTAACTTCGGGTGTCATATTTTTGTTCGTTTTTAGAATACTGATTACCTTTGCAAAGGTACATAAAAACGAATAACTTCAAACTGCCGATATGGATAATTCCAAAACAATTCTCCTTTATGGGAAACGGTTCCGTGAGGTTATACCTTACGAAAAAATCGAAATGGCTGTCGAAAAGGTGGCTGACCGGATAAATCTCGATTATAAGGGTAAGGATACTCCGGTTTTTCTCGGGGTGTTGAACGGTTCGTTTATGTTTATGTCCGAACTTCTGCGTAAAATAGATTTTAATTGTGAAGTTTCATTTGTCAAGATAGCTTCGTATCAGGGAACGACATCATCGGGTCATGTAACCGAACTTATAGGATTGACCGATAATATCAAAGGACGTCATGTCATTATCGTAGAGGATATTGTGGATACGGGAAACAGTATAGAACATATGCTCGAATTGTTGGAAAAACATGAACCTGCATCTGTTTCTGTTGCGACACTTTTGCTGAAACCCGATTCATATAAGAAAGAGCGTCCTGTCGAATATTATGCGTTATCCATTCCTGATAAATTTATTGTGGGCTTCGGATTGGATTATGATCAGTTGGGAAGGAATTTAGACAGTATTTATGAAATTGAAGAGTGATGACATATTGGAGGGAGGACGCCTTCTTCCTTTAGTAGAAGATTTTTATACGATTCAGGGGGAAGGATTTCATACGGGAAAACCAGCCTATTTTATACGTCTTGGCGGATGCGATGTGGGTTGCCGTTGGTGTGATGCCAAACAGACTTGGAATCCCAAGATGTTCCCTCCCGTGGAAGTGGATAAGATTGTCGAACGGGCTTTGTCATATCCTGCACAAGCCATTGTAATTACGGGTGGGGAACCATCTCTTTATCCATTGGATTATCTTACGAGTCGATTAGCAGAGCATGGCTTGGAAATATTTTTGGAGACATCAGGAGCGCATGAACTTAGCGGCCATTTTGATTGGATATGCCTTTCGCCAAAAAAACAGCAGCCTCCTGTAGACTCTATATTCGGTCGTGCCGATGAGTTGAAGGTTATTGTACAGACCATTGATGATATAGCGTGGGCTGAATCCAATGCTGCGAGAGTAAGTGGGAAATGTATATTGTTTATGCAGCCGGAATGGAGTGTGTATGATAAAATGATAGGACATATAGTCGAATATGTCAAATCTCATCCCCGATGGAATATATCATTGCAGACGCATAAATTCATGCACATACCTTAGCCGATTTTTGGAAACAGAATCCGGATATCAAGACACTTACAACGGACAACATTATGCCCTCTTCCTCTTTTATCCAAGATTGGGAACAAGTTATTATGTCTAAAATTTGACTATTCGAGATAATAGTGAAATAGCAGGTATAGTTGTAAAATGTGTATAATAAACGAATTATTCGAATAATTATAGTGACACTATTCGTCTTCTTCTATTAAATATATTGTTTCTCCTGAACGTTTCATTAAATAATGTTCCCGGGCAAATTTTTCCAGAAATTGATCATCTTTGAGATTCTCTAAAAGTGTGCTGTCTTCTTGTATTTTCTGCTGGTAATAATCGCGCTGTTCTTCCAGTTCTTTTATTTGCTGTTTTATACGCCATGCTTCTATAAGGTTGTTTTTGTCGAATACGGAAATGAGCAGAATGAACACGGCAATCGTGATGTACCATAGTCGTCTGTCTTTGAAAAGTTTTTTTAACATGATTATTTCCGTATTTGTTTTTTGTGTCGTAACAAATTTACCTCGATTTTTGCATAATGTTATGGTAAATATACAGTTTTTTTGAAAAGCAGTGAAATTACCGCTAAATCAATTCTATTTACAGTAATTCGTTATTCCCAAAATTTGAAAAAATGGTGTACGGGACCGTGTCCCTTGCCTATGTCATAGGAGGCTCCTTTAACTATAGCGTCATGGATATAATTTTCAGCATATTCTACTGCATCTTCAAGATGGTATCCCAATGCAAGGAATGATGCGATAG
>CASFSC010000005.1 GCA_949296995.1 uncultured Alistipes sp.
CCCTCAATTCGACAGGCACTCCGGCAATTTTCATGCATGCAGCAGATGCGATACATGGGGATTTAGGCATTGTACAGCCTGAAGACATTATAATGTGTCTTTCGAAAAGCGGCAACACTCCTGAGATAAAAGTACTCATTCCGTTTATCAAGAGACGTGGCAATAAAATTATTGCTATGGTTGGGTCCAAGGATTCATTTTTAGCTAAAAATGCCGATTATATTCTCAACACCTACGTTAAAGCCGAAGCATGTCCCAATAATCTTGCACCTACAGCGAGCACTACAGCGCAATTGGTAATGGGAGACGCATTGGCGATGACCCTTCTCAAGATGCGAGGTTTTACGGCAGAAGATTTCGGTCGTTCTCACCCGGGAGGAGCTTTAGGGAAGAAAATATATACGAGAGTCCGCGATATCATGTCGACAGATTTAGTCCCCAGAGTCACGGAAGAGACCTCGTTAGAAAATGTAATCATCGAGATATCCTCAAAATTTTTAGGGGCAACTGCCGTTATGGATAACAACGGCAAACTGGAAGGCATCATCACAGATGGCGATTTACGACGCATGCTCCAAAGGAATGTCGACATACGCCAACTGAAAGCGAAAGAAATCATGACCATGAATCCCAAGACGATAAATGCCGATGAGTTGGCCATCAATGCATTCAACATGATGGAAAAGAACAAGATAACGCAACTCGTGGTACTTGATGGAGATAAATATTTGGGGATGATACATATCCATGACATATTACGCGAGGGTATAATATAACATTCTAAACGTATGAAACTGTTCACCAAAGATTTGGTCAAGCGATATAAAACACGCACGGTAGTAGACCACGTATCGATAGAGGTCAATCAGGGAGAAATCGTCGGTTTGCTTGGTCCTAACGGAGCGGGCAAGACTACGACGTTTTACATGATTGTAGGCCTTATCAAACCAAACGAAGGACAAATCTTTCTTGAAGATATAGACATAACCAATGAACCGGTATACCGAAGGGCACAGGAAGGTGTAGGTTACCTGGCACAGGAAGCCTCCGTATTCCGCAGGTTATCGGTCGAAGACAATATCAAGGCCGTTCTTGAGATGACCAAATTCAGCAAGGAATATCAAAAAGAGAGGCTTGAAAATCTCATAGAAGAATTTCGACTTCAAAAAGTGAGAAAAAGTTACGGTATTCAATTATCTGGAGGTGAAAGGAGACGTACCGAAATAGCCCGAGCAGTTGCCATCAATCCCAAATTCATTCTTTTGGACGAACCGTTTGCCGGTGTAGACCCGATTGCGGTCGAAGATATCCAAAGTATCGTAGCGACCTTGAAAAATAAAAATATCGGCGTCATAATTACGGACCACAACGTACACGAAACCCTTTCTATTACCGACCGCACCTATCTGCTGTTCGAAGGTAAAATTCTGAAAGCCGGGAGTGCCGAAGATTTGGCAAATGATGAGATGGTACGCAAGGTTTATCTGGGTCAGGATTTCAAATTAAGATAATTTTAATCGATTTTTATCAAAAAAATATAAAAAGTAATATTACCGATACGTCCGTTTCGATGACATTACAATATTCATAAATAATGGAAAAAACCGCAATACGCAGCGAAGTTTCGGGTGAGATAACAGCCCCTTCATCGAAAAGCTATGCACAACGCGCCATTGCCGCAGCATTGCTTGCAGATGGTGAAAGCATACTCACCAACATGACTTTATGTGAAGATACGGGAGCTGCTTTGGATATAGCCTATAATCTGGGGGCAGAAATAGAACAAAACGACTATATATATCGAATTAAGGGAGGTCTCAATCCTCGTACGGAATTACTTAATGTTCGAGAATCAGGTCTTTCGACCAGGCTGTTCACACCTATAGCATCTTTATGTCAGATAAGGATGACATTAACCGGCAGCGGTTCGATCATGCGCCGGCCTATCGACATGATGGAATCGCCATTGGAACAATTAGGCGTCACGGTACATTCCAATGGAGGATATCTTCCGATAGATGTAGAAGGAGAGATGAAAGGTGGAGAAATTAACGTCGATGGATCAATAAGTTCACAATTCATCACAGGTTTGCTTATGGCATTGCCGTTAGCAAAAAATGACACTACGATGAATGTAATGAATCTCACAAGCAGGCCTTATATCGATATGACATTGCAGGTATGCGAAGCATTCGGAGTTGCAATACGCCACAACAATTATGAACAATTTTATATAGAAGGAGGGCAACAATATTGCCCGACCAGATACAATATAGAAGGCGACTGGAGCGGAGCATCATGTCTTCTCGTAGCAGGGGCCACTGCCGGCAGTGTAACGGTCAAAAATCTCAATTTACTCTCTTTGCAGGCAGACACAGGCATAATCAAGGCATTGGAACGAGCAGGAGCCCAAATCATTTCATCAAATGATTCCATTACTGTACGCAAATCCAACCTGAAGGCCTTTGAATTCGATGCGACGCATTGTCCAGATCTGTTTCCGGCCTTGGCAGCCCTGGCAGCTTCATGCGAAGGGACATCCGTAATCAAAGGGACCCACAGGTTAACGCATAAAGAAAGCGACAGGGCACGAACTATTGCCGAGACATTTGAATCCATGGGGATAAATGTAGACATCGAGACCGACGATATCATGCGTATAACAGGAGGTCCGATAAAAAGCGCTACCATCAGCAGCCACAATGATCATCGTATAGCAATGGCAGTTGCAATAACGGCACTTAACAGCGACAAACAGGTACACATAACGGAAGCCGAAGCGGTTGAAAAATCGTATCCCGGTTTTTGGAGAGACCTTAATCATATAAGAACAGAGAAAAGCCATGAATAGTTTCGGAAGAATTTTCAGGATTTCCATATTCGGAGAATCCCATGGAGAGGTGGTAGGTGTTACCATAGACGGCGTTCCAGCAGGCATACCGTTGGACGAACAATCTTTCACGGAAGACATTTCCCGTCGCAAAAGTGGGAAAAGAGGGACTACCCCACGAAAAGAGAGTGACAAACCGCATATTGTCACAGGAATTTTCAATGATAAAACTACGGGAGCTCCATTGACCATCCTTTTTCACAATGAAAATACAATATCGAACGACTACAAAAACCTGGTAACCCATCCACGTCCATCACATGCAGACTGGGTTGCTATGCAGAAATTCAAAGGTTTTGCAGATTACCGAGGAGGTGGTCATTTTTCAGGTCGTTTGACATTGGGACTTGTAGCTGCCGGCGTGATAGCAAAAAAAATACTGAAAGGTGTTAAAATAAACAGTCAGCTTATAGAAGTAGATGGATGCAACAATCCTGCTGATTTTCCTGAAATAATAGAAAAAGCGATGAGATCGCATGATTCGGTAGGTGGAATTGTAGAGTGCACGATCAATGGCGTTGAAGTAGGTTTAGGCGAGCCTTTCTTCGATTCGGTAGAAAGTGTTATGAGCCATATGTTATTTTCCATTCCTGCGATAAAAGGCGTCGAATTCGGACTCGGATTCGGTTCAGCCCGTTTGAGAGGAAGTGAAAATAACGACCCCATCATCTCTTCTGACGGGAAAACAGCAACTAACAATGCAGGCGGTATAGTAGGCGGTATTTCCAATGGTAATCCCATCGTATTCCGCGTGGCGGTAAAACCCACTTCAAGCATAGCTACGCCACAAGTGACTCTCAACACTGAAACAGGCCAACCGGAACAGCTTATTATAAAAGGACGTCACGATGCATGTATAGCGCTACGTGTTCCGGTAATCGTTGAAGCCGTTGCCGCAATAACCTTATGTGATCTTACGTTAATAGCTAAAACGCAGAGATTCTAAAACTCATTTTAGTTTTTGTTATTATATTAAAAATATATACCTTTGTGCACTATTTTTGGTATTGAATGGACATTTTAAAGAAATATACGATAGCCTACAAAGGGTTGTCGGCGGGGAATCATCCCTTTGAGTTCGATGTGGATGACAGATTCTTTGCAGCCTTTGAAGGGTCCGACATACTTAAAGGTAACGCTCATGTGGATGTGGACCTGACTAAAGGAGGTAATGTAATACCAATGCACATTACTATCCGAGGTCAAGTTTGGGTAGCATGCGACAGGTGCCTGGAAGAGGTCGAAATTCCGATCGAATACACAGGCATGTTGTGTGTAAGGTTTTCTGAAACAGAACAGGAAAGCGACGGTGAAATCATGTGGATCAGCCCGAACGAAACGGAGATCAACCTTGCACAATACATATACGAAAGCATATATCTCAGCCTGCCCTATCAACGCATACATCCCGTGGATGAAAATGGGAAGAGCATGTGCAATCCTGATATGCTGAAACGTTTCCGGATAGTTTCGGAAGAAGAGTTTGAGAAAATAACAGGAGATACGGCACAAGCGCAAAACGATACGGGAGATGTATCTCCATGGAGTAAACTCGCAGAGTTTAAGACAAATTTGGAAAGCGATAAAAAAGAAGAACAATAGAATTAATAATTATAATTAACTTATATCATGGCACATCCTAAACATAAGGTATCTAGTACCAGAAGAGACAAAAGAAGAACACATTATAAAGCTGTAGCTCCAACTATTGCGACATGCTCAAATTGCGGTGCAACCGTTATTTATCACCGAGTATGCCCTGAATGCGGCTTTTACAAAGGTAAAGTTGCAATAGAAAAGAAAGCTGAATAATTACTGTTGTTGCATCATCAGACATTATGATGAAGATAGGAATCGATGCAATGGGTGGGGATTTCGCACCCGAAACTGTTGTTATGGGAGCTATTTCTGCATCAAGCAAAATAGGTTCAGACAGCAAAATAGTTTTGTTTGGAGATAAAGCCCAAATAGAAACTATTTTGGAGCGAGAAAAATGCCCATTAGACACCTTCGAGATAGTTCCTACAACAGAAGTCATCAGCATGAGTGACCATCCCACACAAGCCTTTACCAAGAAAAGCAATTCCAGCATCACCGTAGGCTTCAATTATCTTGCTGCGGGTAAAATAGATGGTTTTGCAAGTGCAGGCAATACAGGCGCTATGATGGTAGGATGTATGTACGCGGTAAAACAGGTTGAAGGAGTTATCCGTCCAGCCATATCGAGTTCACTTCCTACAATCAATGGGCACAGTCTTATTCTTCTTGATGTAGGATTAAATGTAGACTGTAAACCTGAAGTACTATACCAATACGGTATCATAGGCAGTATATATGCCAAACGTGTTTTGCACATAAACAATCCACGCGTGGCACTTCTGAACATAGGTGAAGAGAAAGAAAAAGGCAACAATGCCTCAAAAACTACTCATGAAATGATGGAAGGCACAAAAGACTTCAATTTCGTCGGAAACATAGAGGCCAAGCATCTTTTCACGGGAGAAGTAGCCGATGTAGTTGTATGCGATGGTTTTGTAGGCAACACTATATTGAAACAATCTGAAGGGATATATGAAATAGCTGTCAGGGAAGGTATAAAAGGTACTTACTTCGACAACTTTAATTATGAAAACGTAGGCGGCACCCCTGTTTTGGGTATTAATGCCCCAGTGATTATCGGTCACGGCTGTTCCAGTGCCAAAGCAATCTGTAACATGATATTGCAGACAGAAAAGACCATCCGAGGAAACATAGGAAGTGAACTACGTGAAATTCTCAGTAAATGACAAAAAAAATAACAGCAGCAATAACCGGCGTAGGAGCTTATTTGCCGGAATATATTCTCGATAATATCGAGTTAAGTCACATGGTCGACACATCGGACGAATGGATAATGTCCAGAATCGGCATCAAGACGAGGCATATTCTCAAAGGAGAAGGCTTGGGGACCTCTTATTTAGGAGAGCGAGCAGTAAACGATCTGTTGGAAAAGACCAATACTGATCCTATGGAAATAGATATGGTCATTTGTGCGACTGTTACACCAGACATGTTTTTCCCATCGACAGCCAATCTCATATGCCATAAAACGGGCATGAAAAAAGCATTCGGTTACGATTTGTCTGCAGCATGCAGTGGTTTTTTGTTTGCACTTTCGACTGCATCCAAGTTTATCGAAACAGGAACATATAAAAAAGTAATTGTTGTCGGGACCGATAAGATGTCATCTATCATTGACTACACCGACAGATCTACATGTCCCATATTTGGAGATGGAGCCGGTGCCGTATTATTGGAGCCGTCCACAGAAGGTTTAGGTGTTTTGGATGCGATATTACACTCTGACGGAGGAGGCGGACAACATCTGTATATGAAAGCCGGAGGTTCGGCTTATCCAGCTACGGAAGAAACTGTAAAGAAAAGATGGCATTATGTTTACCAGGAGGGTCAGATAGTATTTAAGGCAGCAGTATCACATATGGCTGACACGGCCATTGAATTGATGGAACGCAATAACCTTACGGCTGACGACATCAGATATCTCGTACCTCATCAGGCCAACATCCGTATAATAAATGCCACGGCACATAGAATGGGACTTCCGGAAGAAAAATGTATGATAAACATCAATAAATTCGGGAACACTACAGCAGCAACCATACCTTTGTGTTTATGGGATTACGAAACCCGTTTACATAAAGGAGACAATCTTATTTTAGCTGCCTTCGGCGGAGGATTTACATGGGGAGCTGTTTATGTCAAATGGGCTTACAACGGAGGAGATTTTACCAAATAAATTTTCTGAATAAAATCTCGGCCTTGTAGTTCAAGGGATAGAACGAGTGTTTCCTAAACACTAAATTCCAGTTCGAGTCTGGGCGAGGCTACAAACGCCTTCATCTTTTTGATGAAGGCGTTTTATTATACCCTATTTAATGATTTTTAACCTTAATTATTATTCATTTTATTGACAATAGTGCTTACAAATTTCGCCAAAACATATTCTACAATCCTTATATTAATAATCCTAATCTTTCTTTAATTAAGAATAGTAGCATTTGCAGATTTGAGGCTTATTTATCATCCAAATAGTTTTATATACTTTCTAATTTTGCATTTTTATAGTTCTTCGGACAATAAAATCGGGATAATTACAGTTATATAACATCATTTTACCTATATTATTGTACTGGGTTTTATAATTATCTAAAAATTATTCAGCAATGATTTTCAATAATACTACCATACACTGTCTCAAGTACATAACATAATTAATAACAAATAATTACACTGGCAGGCAATAAAAACTGCATGCATCTGAATATTTGGGATGTTTTTTGTTAACACTGTAGTGCATAAGTTTTTAATTCAAAGTATTCATTTTTTTCACACCTTTATCAGAAATTTTAAAAACTATATCATATGCTGTATTTAATCACTGCAATATTCATTATCGGTTATCTTGCTATTGCTATGGAAAGCAAGTTGCAAATTAATAAGGCCGCAACCGCACTTATGACTGCTGGCATAATATGGATATTATATATTACCACTTCGGCACTGACAGTACCCAAAGTTAGCCCAGACAGTTTCAGTAATTTTTTAGCTGAGAATCCAGGCGTACAGTCATTACCTTTATTGCAACAATGTATCAAGTATATAACAGATGTCCAGATAATAGAAAATTTGGGTGAGGTTTCGGAAACCCTATTTTTCCTGATCGGAGCCATGACGATAGTAGAAATTATAGACGTTCATGGTGGATTTGCTATAATAACCAACCGTATTACTACACGTCGTAAAAAAGAACTTTTATGGATTATAAGCGGAATCGCATTCTTTATGTCGGCTGTATTGGATAATATGACTACCTCCATTGTAATGATAATGCTTGTAAGACGTATTATTCCTAATTATAAAGAACGGTGGATATTCGCAAGTATGATTGTAATAGCAGCCAACAGTGGTGGAGCTTGGTCTCCTATAGGGGACGTAACGACGATTATGTTATGGGTAAAAGGAAATGTTACATCGGCTCCTCTTTCCATGTCTCTCTTGTTGCCCTGTATGGTTTCTGCGGCGGTTCCGGTAGCATTAGCATCACGTATGATTAAAGGAGAAATAATCCCGAATAATACGGTTGACCCAGTATCTACATCTGTCGAAAAAGTCATTACAGTCAAAGAACGTACTGTAATATTTTTCCTCGGAATAGCTTGCTTGTTGGGAGTTCCTGTTTTCAAAAGCACCACACATCTGCCCCCTTTTATGGGTGTTTTATTAGGTTTGAGTATAATATGGATATACACAGACATCATGTATAAACATAAAATACATGTAGAAGAACGGTTTAAGCATAGAGTTACAAATGTATTACATAGGATAGATACCGCAACCATTCTTTTCTTCTTAGGAATATTGATGGCTGTCGGAGCTTTAACTGCAAGTGGAATCCTTGATAAAGCTGCCCAATTCCTTAACGAAAAAGTTCATAATATATATGTTATAAATACCGTAATCGGATTATTGTCATCGGTTATAGACAATGTCCCTTTGGTTGCTGCAGCTACCGGAATGTATCCTGTAGTTGATGCTGCCACAATAAGTTCTGCGGCAGATCCTGCTTTCATGAGCTATTTCGCTGTCGATGGCGGATTCTGGTTGCTTTTGGCATATTGCGCAGGCGTTGGAGGAAGTATCCTTATTATTGGTTCTGTTGCCGGTGTAGTAATAATGGGTATAGAAAAAATGAATTTCGTATGGTATTTTAAAAACATATCTCTACTTGCTCTAATAGGATATTTTTCTGGTATCGCAGTATATATTGCACAAGTTTTCTTAACAACCGGCACATTATAGCTTGATTAAGATTGTATAACCCGTTTGAAATTGTTCAATATGCTGAATCATATCGGAATTAAATTTAAAACAGTTTGTTTGTTACTGCTATCGTCTGTTGCCTTTTCATGTTCGAGTAATCAGTCTGAACCTGTTGATTATGTGCGGCCAATGATGGGTACAGGGACAGCAGGATGCGTTGTTCCTATGGCGGCAGCACCTTTCGGTATGGTTCAACTGGGACCTGATACACACTTTACCGCATCAGGGTATCACTATAATCATAAAGAGATATACGGTTTCAGCCACACGCATAAATCAGGTGGAGGGGGAACCGATTTTCAAGATATTTTGTTCATGCCCGTTGTCGGCCAATTCTGGCAGGACTGCGCTCTTTTCCCGGATAAAGTGACCAGCCGTTTCTCTCATGAACAGGAAACGGCTGAACCGGCATATTACCAAGTTAAACTTCTCGATTATGGAGTTAATGCCGAACTGACGGCAACGGGAAGATGCGGTATGCACCGGTACAGTTATCCTGCCGATTCAATGCAACAGCTTATAGTCGATTTGAAAAGCGGATGTCAACACTCCACTACTATTTTTGCAGATGAAGATTTCGATACTGTTAAAATTGCCCATATAGAATTAGTTGGAGACAATACCATACAGGGATATCGCATCTCGAACGGTTGGGCTCCGGAACAACATGTATATTTTTACGCAGAATTTTCCAAGCCCATATTGTCTTCACGCTTATTCGAAGATAAAAAGATAAAGAATAACATTTCCGGCCTTACAGGAACTGACGTAAGGGCCATTTTGGAGTTCGATTCAGACAATAATGAACCATTGATTGCAAGAGTCGGCATTTCACCTGTAAGTATGGATGGGGCGCGACAAAATCTTGCTGTTGAAATAGACAGTTGGAATTTCGATGCCATACACAAAAGCACTCGCGACAAATGGAACAATGAATTATCGGCAATTCAAATAGATGACGAAAAATCGGCACAAAAAGAGGTATTTTATACATGCCTTTATTATGCGATGTTATACCCCATGTTGTATTCGGATGTAACGGGAGAGTACCGCAGTTCAGATTCTAAAGTATATAAAGGTGATTTTAACTATTATGCAGGAGTATTGGGCTTATGGGATACTTTCCGGGCACAAAATCCGCTCATCACGATTTTAAGGCCTGATATTTCCAATGATCTTATCAAAACTTTTATTGAACATTACAAACATTGCGGCCAGTTGCCTATATGGACTCTTGCAGGTGTGGAAAATATGTGCATGATAGGTTATCACTCAATGCCAGTAATCGCAGACGCCTATTACAAAGGTATTCGCGACTATGATGTACAAGCAGTTTATAAGGCTATGAAAACCTCTGCCAACAGGGATACCTTCGGTTATTTTCTGAAATCTTTCCGCGGAGCCAGATATTACAACAAATACGGCTATGTACCATACGACAAGGAGATTACATCCGTATCCAAAACTCTGGAATATTGTTATGACGATTGGTGTATAGCCCAGATGGCAAAGATGCTGAACCAAACCGACGACTATAACTATTATATCAGCCGTGCAGGCCGTTATAAGAATCTTTATGATTCTACTGTAAGATTTATGCGTGGCCGAAATTCTAATGGTGAATGGCGAGAACCTTTCGATCCGTTCCACTCCAACCATTATCGTCCTGACGACGATTTTTGCGAAGGGACATCATGGCAATGGACATTTTTTGTTCCACATGACGGACAAGGGTTGATAGACCTTATGGGTGGACGAGACGGTTTTGTTTCCAAGCTCGATTCGTTATTTATTGTAAGTTCAGAGATACATGGAGATAATCCGGCACCAGACATTTCAGGCCTTATAGGTCAGTATGCTCATGGGAATGAACCGAGTCACAGCACATTGTATATGTACAACTATGCCGGTCGACCTTGGAAGGCACAAAAACTAATCAGTGAAGTTCTATATACAATGTACAATACCTCACCCGAAGGGATTTGCGGGAATGATGATACGGGACAAATGTCAGCATGGTATGTATTCAGTTCCATGGGTTTTTACCCGGTCACTCACGGACAAGGTGTATATTTCATCGGCACTCCGATGTTTAAAAACATTTCTCTAAAACACGATAAAGGGACTTTAACGATTACGGCAAATAACGTATCAAGAGATAACTGTTATATACAATCAGTTTCATTAAATGGCCAGCCATACTATAAAAACTGGCTGAAACATGAAGATCTATTCAATGGTGACACCCATCTTGTATTTGAAATGGGGAATACCCCCAATACAAAATGGGGAAGTGCTGAAGATGCACTTCCTCCATCAATGTAATATGGATAAACAATTAGTTTTTCTTTGAAACGGAATATGGACGGTCGGACAGTTTTGTTCCCCATCCTGAATCATGAGTATTCCCCATTTTATACTTTATGACACCTCCGTTCATAAGTTCATCGTATGTCAACCATGTACGTGTAAATGGGACCCCGTTAAGTTCCGCAGATTGTATATATCTATTTTCAAGAGAGTTGTTCTCTGCTTCAATTACAAGTTTTTTCCCGTTCTCGAGATTGACAGTCATTTTGGGGAACATGGGACTTCCTATAACATATTGATCGGTTCCCGGACATACAGAATATAACCCCATAGCACTTATGACAAACCATGAAGAGGTCTGTCCCTGATCTTCATCTCCAGGATACCCATTAGGTCCCGAATTGTAAAGATCTTTCATGGCTGTACGCACCCACTTCTGTGTCTTCCAAGGTTGACCGGCATAGTTGTACAGATATATCATATGTTGTATAGGTTGATTTCCATGAGCATATTGTCCCATATTTATCATGGCCATCTCAGTCATTTCATGAATAACGAATCCATATGTACCTACCTTAAAATCAGACCCGACACTGAAAACAGAATCCAACTTAGCTGAAAAATTGGCATCCCCTCCCATAAGATTTATAAGTCCTTGTATATCATGAAAAACAGAACAATGGTAATGCCATGCCGAACCTTCGGTAAATGGACCACCCCACTCCGTAGGGTCGAAATTAGGAACCCATTCACCGTTTAACTGTCTTCCACGCATAAACCTCGTAACAGAATCATACACATTTTTATAATTGAATATCTGTTTAGCAAATGCATTTTCATAAAGTTTATTACCGCTCATTTTGGCAAGTTGAAAAGCACAAAAATCATCATAACAATATTCAAGTGTTCTGGCCGTGGCCTCTTTATAATTCGGATACGGCACATATCCGAGAGTAAAATATTCTTTCCAACCATCGCGTCCCCATGATTTTCCGCTCGGGCCTATATTAGTAACTTCATGATATATTGCATCGAGAGCCTTATCTGGGTCGAAAGTACGAAAACCCTTTACGTAACCATCAGCCAGCAGGGACGCTGCATGATTGCCTATCATACCACCAGTATGTCCCGGGAATGACCAGGATGGAAGCCACCCGCTTTGATCGTATGCATCTATCAATGTGCCGAGATATTTCCCGTGCATCGTCGGATGCAGTATGATATTGAGCGGGAATTGAGCTCTGAACGTATCCCAGAATCCATTATCAGTATACATATATCCTTCATGCACCTTACCATCGTAAGGGCTGTAATATATAGGGTTATTGTTCGCGTCGTATTCAAAAAACTGACGAGGAAAAAGCATGGAACGGAAAAAGCAGGAATAGAATGTCGCTTTATCCTCTTCGGATCCTCCTTCTACTTCGATCTTACCCAATTGTTTATTCCATGCATTCTGCGCGGCATTTTTCACATCTTCAAGTTTATCGATATGAGCCAGTTCATGTTTGAAATTCTGTTCGGCTTGTTCCAGGCTTATAAATGACGATATGACTTTGGCATCTACCTTCGCTCCTTTCTTAAATTGCACATAAGCGACAGAATAATCGCCTTCTTCTTGTAACGAATTGTTTTTTATATCTCCTTTACCATTCCATGTACCGTAAGAAAGAAACGGCTCATTGAAATAGACAACAAAATAATTGGCGAAATTTTCCAACGTACCTTGTCTACTGTTTTTACAATAGCCGACTATTTTTCGTTCTTCCGGATATATTCTCACCATACTACCTCCATTATTGGCATCTACAACCAAATAGGAATTTTTGTTTTTTGGGAAAGTAAATCGCATATAAGCACCTCTTTCGGTAGGAGACATTTCAGCAGTCAATTTGTTTTCGAAGGTGACTTTATAATAATGTGGTTTTGCTATCTCATTTTTATGGTCGAATTTAAGCGCACGTTCATATTGGTCTACAACCAACTTATCCGATACCGGCATTAATGAAAATGCTGCATAATCGCTCGTCCAAGAACTGCATTGATGTGTTTGTCTGAACCCTCGTATTGAATCTACGAAATACTGATATATCCATCCATCACGATTGATTCCAGTTTGAGGAGTCCAGAAATTCATTCCCCATGGCATAGCTGTAGTAGGATATGTATTTCCCCGAGTCAAATCTTTATGGGAATTTGTACCCTGAAGGGTATTTACATATTGTGTCAGATCTTCTGCTCGAGAGGTTGCAATCGCAATCGTAAAAACACAAGCTAATGTAACAAATCGTTTAAAAATGGAATTAATTTGCATGACAATATTCTGTTTACATGTTAAAATCTACAAGATAGCGAAAGGCGAATACAGACGTAAATAAAAGTCTCTGTTTCCAACTTTACATATTTCATCCATCTTTCTATGTTATTCAAATATAGTGAAAATAAAGAGAAATTTTCAGCAAATATTTGACAATAATAAATATTGCTTAATGCAAAGCCATAAATTCCAGTTCATCGTTATCAAACATAAGAATACATATCTGAAACCTCTATGGGATTATATATAATATCATTCTGTTTGTTCAATTCATCACGAATAAAACAGGCCATAACAGTGGAACTTTTCAAAAACATTTTGCCAATAAGATGGTCAACCAATTTTATATATCAATTATTATTGTGACTGCTCTTAATAATCCTGTTTAAAGTTATAATTAAGCACAATAATCAATTTCCATCATATAACATACTATTTCCCGCATTATTACAAAAATGTAAACTATATATACAATAAAAATCGGTCTAACTTTCAATACAAGATATAGCAATAATTATTCAATATTATTATATATTTAACATCGCATTCATGCAGATTTACAATTAATAATATTAATAAGATTATATCCGACGATATGCAAAAGATTATTTTCTCGATACTACTGACCATTATTTCACTGACCGTCAATGGCAAAACAATCCAACCAGGCACACAATCTCTCAAGACAGTCTATATAGGAACCTTTATGGATAATCCTGGAGGAGGAATTTATTCCTGTTTGTATAATCCCGATACAGGAGGTTTAACAGATATCAGACTCGAAAAACCGGCCATACAATCATCATTTTTGACTATTTCAAAAGATAAAAAAATCATTTATTCCTTTCGCACAGGCAATGACGGTATTGCAATGTTTTTAAGTTTCATAATTGCAGATGACAAACGGACATTGATTCCTATCGATTCGATTTCGACAGGTGCAGTAGATCCATGCCATATAAAATTATTGGACAATGACAAAATTGTAGCTTCAGCATGCTACCGAGACGGGAAAGTAGTATATTGCAAAACAGACAAAAATGGGAAATTTACAGGTCCGGTTAAGACCATAAATCATAACAACACGCAGAAAAAAACAGATGAACAGATATCGCATGCCCATCAAATAAATACCGACATTAAAGGTAAATATGTTTATGTAACAGATTTGGGACTGGACCGCATAATCGTTTACAAAATCGACAAAGGGGAATTGAAAGAATCTACACGCATACCTGTAACATCAGGAGCAGGACCAAGGCATACGACATTCAGCCCTAAAGGGCAATATATGGCATTGGTATCAGAATTAAACGGGACGGTGTCAATATACAAAAAAGACAAAAACGGCATATTTTCAGAAATGATACAAACCGCCAATCTGCTTCCTAACGGATATAAAGGTCGTGCATCAGCAGCAGATATACACTACTCCGCAGACGGAAATACACTATACGTTTCAGAACGTGGGTCTAATTGCATAGTTATATATGATGTCAACCCTCATTCAGGCAAGATAACCGAAAGGGGACGTATCACGGACTCAATAAAGATACCTCGCAATTTTTATGTCGACGACAATGGCAAGTGGCTGATTATAGGGAACCAAGAAGCCAATAATATTTCTGTCTATCCAAATAGTCCAAATTCATCTCCTGTTTCGCAAACAGAAGCATTTAAACCATGTTGCATATTAGTACTCGATTAACCAGGCAAGTTCAGCACCTATATGTTTCATCAATACCTGATTTGAAAGAGATAATTTTTCACTCTCGGTTTTAATTCTGCTTTTCATCCCTGCAGAATATTTGGCAGCTTGTCGCAAAAGAGATATGACACCTGCAGCAATACGTTGATCTACCGTTTTATTGTAAAGCATACATATCGTTTTATCCGTCAACAACGATATGTCGGCCGCCAAATTTTCCGTATGATTACCTGCTTTAACTATATCAGCAATAAATCCTGCACCAGTCAATAATCCGGCATAACGCAACATTTCATTATCGCACCCGATCCACTCCAGTGCCATCTCACAAGCAACCGGCGATTTAGAAAAAAGACGCATAGCACCCTGCTCGACAAGCTCTGAATTAGTAAACTCTCTACTCCACTCTTTCATCTGTTCTAGGGTAACACATTCAGGATCATCGATAAAAAATGCTGCAAGTTTTAACTCGCGGACATCCTGTTCATATAAAAAAAGAGCAAGAGAATGGTTCTTACCATACTCTCCTGCTATATCTTTAATTGTAGGAACGGAAACTCCGTAATTTAATCCGTAATTTATCCCCCCTTGTACCATAGCATCTGTAACAGCCCCATTCATCTCCACCTTGAGTCTACGAAGCAGAGCAATCATCAGGGATGTATTATCAGCGGCCATCTTATTTAATAGAGGTTACAGGTATTTGTACAACTTTGCCGAATTGATAAACGGGAATACGATCCTGAGCAAGTTCATTTTTACCATCCATAAGACGACAAACAGTCATATCCGCTATACGTGAATAAACAATGCCACGAAAATCTTTCGCCGGTTTATTGACAATAGGTGTCTGAGACACTTTATTTTCGGGTGTCATATCGAGAAATATAGGACGGGCAGAAACATCAGCTGCATCAACCGCTCCGGCCATTTCGCTGAAACGACATACTACTTCATTGTTATTCCCCTCCTTAGGTATCACATTATAAACCTTTACGATTCTCTGGCGATACTGTTTTCCGAGGAAAAGGGCCATATATTCCTGTTCCAGACGATTTATTTCGTTCAAGGCAGCTTTAAGTCCGGCGCCATACACATTTTCACCTATTTCACCAGTAATCAACTCTATACGGCGTTTACGCAATGTATATATAGTATTTGCTGCAGCCATAGCCATATCTTCAGGACTACGATCCGATATAGATTGTTTGTCCACCGGTACTTTTACAAAACTGGTGTCACTCATTACGTGTGATATCACAGCCTCTTTACCTGCAGGTCCGAAAGGACGATCAACTCCATGTCCTGGTCTGGCAACAAGGCCTCGATCAGGACCTAAAACAGGCTGGTCGTACCCGTCTACTGCTGCTGCGATAAACCCTTCCGGAGTAGAATTATACAATTTCAACGGACTTTTTTCAGGATTATCCAGCACATATATCTGTGCAGGATCAGCTTCTTCTGTATATCCCAACTTTGCATCTACAATAGAATATATTTCCTTGTCGGACAATGGAGCCATAACACCCAAATATTTTTGAGCAAATCTCGCATAAGGGCCTTTACGGATACTTTCCTTTTCAATAACAAGAGTAACTTTTATTACTGTCTGAGGAAGTGCATAAGCCACGGAATTAGCTCCCATTACAGCTGATTTATAAGAATTTACCTGAGCTGATACAGTCGCAGAAGCACATATTAAAAGCGACATTAAGCCGTATGCTACAATTTTTTTCATATCTGACATTTTTTTAAGATATAGGCAAATCTACATTTTTTCCATGAAAATTTCTAAAATTTCAAATAAAAATCAGCCGTCAATTTTTTATATTCATCACTATACTGATGTCTTCCGGTTGTTTCAATCACCAAATTTTCAATCATCAGATTCTTTTTATGACGGCCAAATTCCATCGCCACTCTTTTAATCGGCACATCCGGCTTCGGAAATACATTCAATTTTCGGAAACAATATATTCCATATTTTGCAGCTAAATTTTCAAAAATATCCGCATTATTAGCCGGAAGTATAACCGAAAAAACACCATATTCGGCCAACAAAAGCTCAACACCCTTCAACAAATCATCATAAGAGAGTAAAGATGTATGTCGTGCCATATTTCGAGACGCATCGGGAGCCTGCAATGAATTTACAAAAAAAGGAGGATTCGAAATAATATTGGAATAAGAAAATTTTACATTTTCCTGTGTAAAATCCTGAAAAGAAATATTATGGCAGTTCAATCTTTCGGGCCATGGACTTCTTATGAAATTATATTTTGCATCCTGAGCAGCTCCTGCATCTATATCTATGGCATCGATACAAATATTCTCCGTACGCTGTGCCACCATCAAAGCAATTAATCCCGTACCGCACCCTATATCCAAAATTTTCACAGCACCCTTACACTCTTCCTTTTCTGGTTCAACGGAACACCATGCGCCTAATATTACACCATCCGTACCAACCTTCATGGCACTATGCTCCTGATCCACCCGGAACTGCTTAAATTGAAAATAACTGTTCGACATAAGGTTGAAACACCTTTAACAGCTACTCGTCTATAGAATATCCTGTAATATTAATCACACCATTAACACCCAAATAATTTCTGACATCTCCAATCACTTTTATTTTTTTACCTAAAAGTTCAGGATTATCGACCAGATTCAACGCATTTGAGAATTGACTGCCTTCAGGTAATTCTATCGCAACTACATAATTTGCTCTGTTTTCATCAGGTTGATCGGCAATAAGAATATTTGTTTTGGTCGTAAACGGTTCTTCAAATTTACTATCCTCCAAGACACTATCACCATCCACAACTCCCACAACATACCCAGTTACCCATACATTGGATGCAACACCAGCCATATTAAGTACACCATAAACAAAATATGGAAGATCAGGAGTACCTTCCCCACCTTTGGCAACAGTAATAAGATCAAACATTAAAGGAGTATACGGTTGAATTACGGTTCTATTATCATCATACGATCCTGAATACCCGTAAGCATAACTTGAAGTAAACACCGCAGTTGCAGTTTCCCCGTATTTCATTGCCAACAAAGAATAATAAAATCCACTTATATATTCCAGTTCCGAATCATTAGGATCTTCAAGAAAAGTTGTAAAATCAATAGTCCTTGGCTGATAATAATCTTCACCTTCACTGTTCAACCTGTCAGGAACATACATATTGTATTTTTTTGCGGTGTCCGCGATATTAGTATCGAACACAAAACCGTCCAAAAATCTGCCTACATAATATACTTCCGCTGTTTTATTGTATTTAACCGTTGCGGTATCTCCTATTGCATAGGTTGAATGTACATAAAGATTAGATTTTACCGTATCAGCAGGACTCATACCCCAATTATTCATAACATAAGCCATAACCTGATCTTCTTCCTCTACAACAGGATAACGAATCACTTTCACCAATTCCAGATCAATAATAATAGGCATATTTTCTCCTAATTCATACTGTCCCTCATATCCATTATCAGGAGCAAGTCCATATTCTCCATATCCCAGACTCGAAGGCATGTATAAACGCCATTTATCACCCTCTTTCATCTGTAATAACGCTTCATACGCTCCCCGAGGAGTTTGGAAATAGTAACCGTTACCCAGATATAAGGAAAAATATTCAGGAACATAATGCGTATACGATCTAAATGTACCTTGCATTCTAGTAACAATACTATCCCTTGTTGCAAATACATCGCCATCCAAAGTTTTACACGTATAATTCACCTGAACCCAATACCCCTGTTTGGGAGAACTCGCCTTAGGGTCTGGATTACTGTACAATTTTTTTATATATAACCCGCTCGGTTGTTCTTCAGCTCCATCTCCATACAAATCGATCCATGCCTTCAAC
>CASFSC010000006.1 GCA_949296995.1 uncultured Alistipes sp.
GCAATGAACCATCTGATTTATTCGTGTGATGCGAAATATTTCATAAACTGGGCTCTTTCAAAAGCCAGTGGATTAGATACATTACTGTAATTCAATCGCCCCTTGAATTCGGAAATAGATGCAAAACCTTTACGTTTCATCCAATCCTCGATAAAGTCATTTATTTCATTGATAGCACCCATTCCATGTTCATAAATTACAGAACATATTTCAACTACCGAGGCTCCTGCGAGCAACATCTTTATGGCATCGGCACCGGTATGTACTCCTGTAGATGAAGCTATATCGAGTTTTGGAAACTCAGATGAAGCCATTGCAACCCATCGAATGGAGTTGCGCAACTCTGATGAAGTACTGAATATATCAGCTTCTACAACAGACATGGAATCGATATCTATATCCGGTTCATAAAAACGGTTGAACATAACCACTCCTTTAGCACCATTATGTTCAATTCCTTTCACTATACCGAGTATATTCGTAAAACGATATCCTACTTTAACAGCTACCGGAATTTTCACTTCTGATACTACTTGTTGAACAATCTGCAAATATTGCATTTCAATTTGCGATACATTTTCTTCGGAATTAGTAGGAAGAACAAATATATTCAGTTCCAAAGCATCTGCACCGGCCTCTTCGATACGTTTGGCAAAATCTACCCATTGACCTCCCTTGACACAATTAATGCTTCCTATAACAGGAATCGAAACCGTGCGTTTAGCCTCTTTTATTAGATCTATATATTTTCTCAAATACTCTTCTTTAAGATAAAATGAGAGCAAATCTACCATTTCAACATAATAATCGGACGACTTTTCGAGATTTACAGTTTCATTTATTATCTGTTCTTCAAAAACCGACTTAAGAACAACTGCACCTGCACCGGCATCAGCCAGACATTTAATTTTATCGACAGAAGAGGTAAGGCCACTGCTACTTACGACAACAGGATTTTTTAACTCAAGTCCAAGATATTTACATTTTGTATCTACCATAATGGTTATAATTTTATAATTTATATATCCAATTTATTTTATCTATACTGTCGCTGTCCGAAAATATAACTGCCTATACGCACCATATTGCTTCCGCATTCGACAGCAAATTCATAATCTCCGCTCATTCCCATCGATATTATATCGAAATTATTACCGAAAAAATCATGCCTTAGTTGTTCGTACAGCTCTTTCAAATGCATAAATTCATTTTTTACCTGTGACATATTATCGGTATATGTAGCTATTCCCATAACACCACGGATACGCACCCCTTTTATTTCCTTATATTTTCCCTGTTTCAGATACTCAACAAGTTCCGTTTCATCCCAACCATGTTTTGTGTCTTCACGTGCGATATATATTTCGAGCAATACATCTATTACACGTGAATTTTTCAAAGCCTCAGCATTGATTACATTCAACAGTTTTTCAGAATCGACCGAATGAATAAGCGATACGAATGGAGCTATATATTTTACCTTATTGGTTTGCAAATGTCCTATCATATGCCATTCGATATCTTTAGGCAATTCATTATACTTAGCTGTAAGTTCCTGGGGACGGCTCTCCCCAAACACGCGTTGACCAGCATTATAAGCAACCATTATATCCGAAGCAGGATATGTTTTCGACACGGCGACAAGTTCTACACCTGCCGGAAGTTGCGACTTCAAGGCCGATATTTTATCAGGAATTGACATTGTATCAAATCAATAAATTACTATTTTTGTTTTTTATAGTTATTACAATACAAATATAAACAAAACTGAAAGGCAAAATACAAAGAATATCTTATATTTTGTCAGGAAGGATTTATATATTATTTAAATATTCTCAAACTGATTAATATGAAAAAATTTTTTATTCCACTGTTATTCATTATTCTCTCTTTATACTATACCGAAACCGATGCCTGTACCAATATACTTGTTTCAAAAGGGGCATCTGCCGACGGTTCCACAATGGTGACATACAGTGCCGATTCTCATCAGTTGTACGGATGCCTGTATTTCCGTCCTGCACAGAAATTCGGAGCTGGAGCTATGCTCCCTGTCTACGAATGGGATACTGGCCGTTATATTGGTGAAATTAAACAAGCTCGAGAAACATATTCCGTAATAGGAAATATGAACGAACATCAATTATGTATTGCTGAAAGTACGTTCGGAGGACGGGAAGAACTTATTGATCCCAAAGGTCTGATCGACTACGGTTCTCTGATATACATTACACTGCAAAGGGCTCGTACGGCACGGGAAGCTATCGCCGTAATGAACGATTTGGTTACGGAATACGGATATTGTTCTGGTGGCGAATCATTCTCAATTGCTGATCCGAACGAAGTGTGGCATATGGAAATGGTGGGAAAAGGAGTAAGGACAGTAAACGGTGAAAATACGAACAAGGGGGCCGTATGGGTTGCCTTAAGAATTCCCGACGGATACATATCGATGCATGCCAATCAAGCTCGTATAACAACTTTTCCACTGAACGACCCGGAAAACTGTATTTATTCACCTGACGTAATCTCATTCGCTCGCGAAAGAGGATTTTTCAATGGACCCGACAATGAATTCAGTTTTGCTGATGCATATGCCCCGCTAAATTTCAGTGCTTTGAGAAGTTGCGAAGCAAGAGTATGGTGTACTTTCAATCGTATAACTGATGGAGGAATGGCGGAATTTATAGATTATGCAATGGGGTATGACTCATCCAAACGCATGCCTCTATTTGTGAAACCATCACACAAACTGTCACTTAAAGAAGTTATGTGGCTGATGCGTGATCATTTCGAAGATACTCCGATGGATATGCGTAACGATATTGGTGCAGGAGGACATAATATGCCATATAGATGGAGACCTATGTTCTTCGAAGTTGACGGGCAGGAGTATCTCAACGAACGTGCCGTAGCTACACAACAAACTGGTTTCTGGTTTGTAAGTCAAAGCCGCAACTGGTTACCGGATGCAGTAGGAGGAATTTTATGGTTCGGAGTAGACGATGCTGGAACATCATGTCTCACTCCAATATATTCATCATCGACACAAGTACCGGAATGTTTTAGAGAAGGGAACGGTCACATGACCGAATATTCTCCAACATCTGCATTTTGGTTGTTCAATCGTGTCACAAATTTCGCATACATGCGTTATGACCTCATCAGTGCTGACATAATTAAAGTAATACACCGCACGGAAAATAAAAATATTGCAGAAATAGAGACGATAGACAAGAACGCTCTCGACCTGTACAAGAAAAATCCTAAAAAAGCTGTCGATTTTCTTACCGATTTTTCAGTAAACAGAGCTCAACAAATGTTTTCTGAATGGGAAGATCTGGATAAATATCTATTGGTCAAATATATGGATGGCAATGTTAAAAAAGAAAAATACGGTAAATTCGAGGATAACGGGAATGGACGCAATATTCCTGCCATGCCAGATTTTCCAGGATATAATGAAACGTGGAAAAAAGCTGTAGCCGGTTCTACAGGAGACAAGTTGAAAGTTCCTCAAATGTAAGCTGCATTTTTACAGATACCAATTATATGCACATAACGCAGATATCATCCTAATAACACCCATTAAACAAATAAAATAAGAGATAAAAAAAGATACTTATATAGAGGCAAAATATAATTACCATACATAGTACGACATGAAAACAGATATAGTCATAATAGGCAGCGGCCCTGGAGGATATGTAGCAGCAATACGTGCAAAACAACTTGGAATGGACGTTGTAATAGTTGAAAAAGCTGAGTTAGGAGGAGTGTGCCTGAATTGGGGGTGCATACCCACAAAGGCTTTGCTAAAAAGTGCCAAAATATACCAAAATGCCATACATGCCGAAAATTTCGGAATCGACATAGAAGGTTCGGTAAAACCCAATTTTCAAAAAATAATCGAGCGCAGTCGGGATGTAGCTTCGACAATGAACAAAGGAGTCCAATTTCTGTTGGACAAAAACGGAATAACAATAGTAAAAGGGCAAGGACGTATTGCCGCACAAGGTAGGGTAGAGGTCGAAACCGCCGATGGCAACCATATTGAAACGATAGAAACTTCACACATAATCATAGCTACGGGAGCACGGCCGTTAGAATTACCTTTCATGAAATTCAATCCTGGTTATGTAATATCGTCACGTGAAGCATTAATTCTACCAAAACAACCGGAAAGTATCGTAATTGTAGGATCCGGTGCAATAGGATGTGAATTCGCATGTTTTTTTGCAGAATTGGGAACTAAAGTCACCATAATTGAATATATGGGAACATTACTTCCTTCATGTGACGAAGAGGTTTCAAAACAGCTGGAACGTTCATTCCGCAAAGCACGTATCAATACCCTGACATCAACAGCAGTAAAAAATGTGGAAATAATCGACGGAAAATGTAATGTTCAGATTGAATCGAAAAAGGGGATTCAAACAATTACTGCCGAAATGGTTTTGTCGGCTGTCGGAATAAAATCAAACATAGAAAATTTGGGGCTGGAGCAACTCGGAATAGAAACAGAACGTGATAAAATAAAAGTCAATCAATGGTATGAAACATCCGTTCCTGGCATATATGCCATCGGAGATGTCGTACATGGACCTGCACTGGCACACGTAGCTTCAGCCGAAGGAATATGTTGCGTCGAAAAAATTGCAGGCATAAATACAAAACCAATAGATTACTACAATATCCCATCGTGCGTTTATACATCACCTGAAATTGCCTCGGTAGGTATGACTGAAAAAGAGGCTATCGAAAAGGGATATACTATCAAAACAGGTAAATTCCCATATACAGCATCCGGTAAAGCAACTGCATCAGGAGAACGTGACGGTTTTGTCAAATTGGTAATCGACGCCGATAACGATACTGTTCTTGGAGCACATCTGATAGGTGCAAACGTAACAGAAATGATATCAGAAACAACTTTAGCACGTACATTAAATGGGAAGACAGCCGATATAATCAATACTATACATCCTCATCCGACAATGAATGAAGCAATAATGGAAGCAGCAGAAGCCGCTCATGGAAATTCCATACACCTTGTTATCTAATAAATATATAAAAATACAACTTCTGACTTTGTCATAAACATAATCAAAAATAACCCGCTAAAACTACCCTGAAATGAATCGAACCTCTTACTTATCATTAGCCTGTATCGGTTTGCTCGGCAGTTGCACCAACAGTGAGAAAAATGGAACTTTAAAACTCAAAAAACTTCCAGACGCAGGAAAACCGATGAACGTAGTTTTCATTTTATCGGATGACCATCGTTATGATTATATGGGATTTATGGGCACCATACCATGGTTGCAAACGCCCAATATGGACCGTATGGCTACAGAAGGAGCCCATATCAAAAACGCCTTTGTAACCACATCACTTTCATCACCGAGTAGGGCATCAATACTTACAGGATTGTATTCCCACACCCATAAAGTAGTGGACAACGCGGCACCGCTACCTGAAGGATTGACTTTCTTCCCCCAATATTTGCAACAAGCAGGATACAAAACCGGATTTTTCGGCAAATGGCACATGGGTAACGATTCCGGAGAACCTCAACCAGGATTCGACCATTGGGAAGCATTTAAAGGTCAGGGCGAATATTACAATCCTCGAATCAATGAAAACGGTAAATGGATACAATATGAGGACAGTACATACGTAACCGACCTATTAACAGAACATGCAATAAATTTCATCAAGGAACAGCAGGCAAATAATCAAAACTTCTTCGTATATCTTTCACACAAGGGTGTACATGATAGTTTCGAAGCAGCTCCAAGACATAAAGACTGTTATAAAAATGAGGAGGTACCTCTTCCTGTAACTATTGCATCACCATCATACGATGAAATACGCTCACTTCCTACAATAGACCCAAAAACAGGCAAAGCAGCTCACGGTAAAGACTTTTACGGAGAAAACATGAAACCTAACTGGGTCAAAAATCAACGAGAAAGCTGGCATGGTGTAGATTATTCATATCACGGACGTCCATGGTTGGATCAAGTACGTAAATATTGTGAAACGTTGCGTTCAGTCGATGAAAGTATCGGGACAGTCATCGATTATCTCGAAAAAAACGGACTCGCAGACAATACCTTGGTCATATATATGGGAGACAATGGATTTGCATGGGGTGAACATGGTCTTATAGATAAACGCCAATTCTATGAAGAATCGGTACGTGTTCCTATGCTCGTATGGTGTCCATCCATGTTTAAAGGTGGCACAGTGGTAGAAAAAATGGTACAGAATGTCGATATAGCTCCGACTATACTGGCTTGTGCAGGTTTACAAAAACCTCAACAAATGGTAGGTTATTCCATTCTTCCACTTTTGAAAGGTGAAAACATACCATGGCGTGATCGGATTTTTTATGAATATTATTGGGAACATGAATTCCCACAAACTCCGACAATGCATGGAGTACGCACAGACCGTTACAAATACATACGTTACCACGGCATATGGGATACGAACGAATTTTATGATTTGAAGGAAGATCCGCATGAAACGCGCAATTTGATTGCGGTACCAGATCTTCAGGATACCATCAAACAGCTCAATCACGAACTTTACAATTGGCTGGAATCGACTGACGGCATGAACATTCCGCTCAAACGTACCGAACGGGCACATAACGACCATCGCAACCAAGGATATTATTAATGTACTGACACTAATTTAAATATAAATATAAAGGCCTAATCTGTTCAGATTAGGCCTTTTATATAACAATTTAACAATTGCTATTATTCACAGCATTAATTTAAATTATTTTGTGAGCACCCTGACTTATAACGACATCAATAACTCGTGGTTGTTTGCCAAATTTACTCTTATAGCGTTCTGTTATATCTGACACATAAGCATCGAAAACTTTTTCTTCTACAAGATTTATGGTACAGCCGCCGAAACCGCCTCCCATCATACGTGCTCCAAGTACGCCGTCCGTATTATGACCTATATCTGCCAAAAAGTCCAATTCCGGACAACTAACTTCATACCATTTGCTAAGACCTTCGTGTGAACCATTCATCTTTTGACCCATAGTTACATAATCTCCCTTTTCAAGAGCAGAACATGCATCCAATAAACGTTGGTTTTCATTGATTACAAAACTGCAACGACGATAAACTATATCTTCCATTTCTCCTTTATACGTATCAAGCATATCCATCGTAACATCTCTCAAAGATTCGATACCTTTGACATGTTTTGCAACAACCGCTACACCTGCTTCACACTGAGCACGGCGAACGTTGTATTCTGATGAAGCCAACGAATGTTTAACCATGGTATCGAATAATACCACTTTGCATCCTGTCGGTTTGAACGGTTCGAGTTTATATTCCAATGACCGACAATCCAAACGAATAACCTTACCGTCTTCACCAAACAATGAGGCAAACTGGTCCATAATTCCACAGCGAACACCCACATAATTATGTTCGGTCATCTGACCTATCTTGGCAAGTTCCTCACGCGTAAAACCAAAACCATATATATCGTTCAAAGCAAAACCGATAGTACTTTCCAACGCCGCTGAAGAAGAAAGACCTGCCCCCAATGGAACATCTCCACCGAAAACCAAATCAAATGCTTCAACCTTTTTGCCGCGTTTTTCCATCTCTTTGGCTACGCCGTAAACATATTGTGCCCACTGTTCTTTCGGTTTATCTCCTGAAAGATCCATTTCGATAGATTGATCATAATCAACCGAATACAAACGACATAATTTACCTCCATTGGGTTTGATAGCTGCATAAATAGCTTTATCTATGGCTCCCGGAAGTACGAAACCAAGATTATAGTCTGTATGTTCACCGATAAGATTGACACGGCCCGGAGACGAATATACCGATGCTCCTTCGCCATAATGTTTTTTGAACTGTTCTTGTACTTTAGTTTTCATAGTTTAAAAGTTATGTAGTTTAATATTTTAAGATATTGTTTATTCTAATTTTTTATCAAAATGTCTATTATTCATATTCAGACAGTGTATACCTATAAAAAACTTATTTATCATATATCCGACTTTTCAAACTTAATGTTTTAAAACATTCATAAACATATTTACAAATAAATTTCATCTTTATACTTCACATTGGTTAGGAAAAGCCCCTGAGGAGGTGCCGATGTGCCTGCCATAGAACGGTTTTTACATTCTATCACATTTTTAAATTGTTCTATCGACATTTTACCTCGTCCCACATTTAAAAGAGTTCCTACAATAGCTCGAACCATATTACGAAGAAA
>CASFSC010000007.1 GCA_949296995.1 uncultured Alistipes sp.
AGCCATAGACGTATTCTCAAAAGAACCTTTGAACGCCGACTCTCCATTACTACAAATAAAAGATCCTTATAAACTATTACTTTCACCACATAACGCATGGAGTGCGGACCAGGCGATAGACAAACTGGTAAAATGTGTTGCTAGTAATATTAAAGAATTTTTAGAATTGCCTTAATATTTTATCCATATATATTATCCATATATATTATCAATGTATACATATAAATAAAAGGCTATTTGGCTATTTCCCTCGCTAAGAACAAGTTCTACTATAAATCTATATTACTGAAATATACCAGGCATTTTGTGTAAACATGAAACGAATAATGATGTTTATAATTTAAAGCAAATACGCCAGCATATTTCAGACATACAGTTAGCGTCAGATTACACTGTATCAGGTTAATTTTCTACTAAAATCTCATAGATCGGTGCTCCAGCAAAGCAAAGGGCAAAGCCACCCGTCCAGACGATAGCGAAGTTACATTATCGTCCCATATACCCATTTAAATAAATAGGGAGAGCTTAAAAAACTCTCCCTATTCTATGTACAATTAACTCTTAATATTTCAAATAAGTTCTATTTCAATTCCACAAGTACTTTTCCGGTCATTTCCTTCGGTTGTTTAAGACCCATAAGAGTCAGAACTGTAGGAGCAACATCAGCCAAAACTCCACTGTTTACCTTTTTAACTCTATCGGATACAACAATAATAGGTACCGGATTCAATGAGTGAGCCGTATTAGGTGAACCGTCTGGATTAATAGCGTTGTCTGCATTTCCATGGTCTGCAATTATAACAACTTCATAACCATTTGCTTTAGCAGTTTCAACCACATCTTTAACACATTCATCGACAGCCTTCACTGCCTTAACGATCGCATCATACACACCTGTATGCCCCACCATATCGCCATTTGCAAAATTAAGGCATATAAAATCAAATTTCTGAGTTTTAAGAGCTTCGACAAGTTTATCCTTAACTGTATATGCACTCATTTCTGGTTGCAAATCATAAGTCGCAACCTTAGGTGATGGGACAAGAATACGTTCTTCACCTGCAAACGTTTCTTCACGTCCGCCATTGAGGAAAAAGGTAACGTGTGCATACTTTTCTGTTTCGGCAATACGCAACTGGCTCAAACCCTGTGATGACACAAATTCCCCTATGGTATTTACTACATTATCCTTATCGAAAAGTATATGCAATCCCTTAAATTTAGCATCATAAGGAGTCATTGTACAATAGTACAATGGCAATGTTTTCATACCAAAGTCAGGCATATCTTCCTGAGTCAAGACTATCGTAAGTTCTTTCGCACGGTCATTACGGAAATTAAAGAAAATTATCATATCACCCTCTTGGATGGTTCCGATCGGGTTACCTGCATTGTCTACACAAACAATAGGTTTGATAAATTCATCCGTAACACCCGCATCGTATGATTTTTGTATAGCAACAACAGGATCCGTACTTTTTTCACCTATACCATTAACTAAAAGATCATATGCTTCTTTGATACGTTCCCAACGTTTATCTCGGTCCATTGCATAATAACGGCCTATGACTGATGCTATTTTACCAGTCGATTTGGCCATATGTGCTTCCAGCTGTTCAACAAAGCCTTTTCCACTACGAGGGTCCGTATCACGTCCATCCATAAAACAATGAACGAAAGTTTTGTCTATGCCATACTCTTTCGATATATCACAAAGTTTGAACAAATGCTGCAAAGAACTGTGTACTCCTCCGTCTGACACAAGTCCCATAAAATGAACCTGCTTACCGTTATCTTTTGCATATTTGAACGCTGCAACTATTTCAGGATTGCTCATTATGGAATTATCACGTGCGGCCATATTGATTTTCACCAAATCCTGATATACAACACGTCCTGCCCCTATATTCAAGTGTCCTACTTCGGAATTACCCATCTGGCCATCAGGCAAACCTACATTTTCACCTGAAGTAAGTAATTGTGCCGTAGGATATGTTTTCTCCAAACCGTTAATATATACAGGGTTTGCAGAATAAATAGCATCGCCTTTAGAGTGGTTTCCATTTCCCCACCCATCCAAAATCATCAATAAAACTTTATTAGCCATACTTATTATTTAATTATTTAATTTATTTTTTATCAATTCGACAGCTTTCAACATGGCCTTTTCCACACCTTCAGGTTTTTTACCGCCTGCAGTAGCAAAGAAAGGCTGTCCACCACCGCCACCATTTATCTCCTTAGCCGCTTCACGTACGACAGCAGCTGCATTTACACCTCGTTCAACTATATTGTCACCTAGCATTACAGTCAATGTAACTTTGCTTCCAATTACAGACCCTATAACAAATACGAGATTCGGAAAATCAGGTTTCAATCCGAACGCAATATTTTTTATAATTTCCGGAGCTACATCTATCTGACGTGCAATAAGACGCATTCCGTGTTCATCGATAAGTTCTTTAGCTATAGTTTCCTTAAGGGTCTGCACTTTTTCACGCTGAACTTCTTCTATCTTACGAGTCAATTCGCTGTTTTCTTCGAGCATTTTCTTAACTGCGGTTAAAACCGAAGGATTGTTAAAGAATTTCTGTAATTCCAACATTGTATCTTCCAAACCGTAAGTATATTCCATAACCTTTTCACCCGTAACAGCCTCTATACGTCTTACCCCTGCTGAAATAGCGCTTTCGGAAAGTATCTTGAACGAGCCGATATTACCGGTATATTTCACATGGGTACCACCGCACAGCTCTATGGAATCGCCGAAACGAACCACACGCACCATTTCGCCATATTTTTCACCGAACAACATCATTGCACCCATTCCACGAGCCTTATCTATGGGACATTCACGGATTTCTTCCAACGGATGATTTGCACGTATTTCAGCATTTACAAGAGCTTCAACCTGACGTATCTGTTCAGGAGTAACTTTCTGGAAATGAGAGAAGTCGAAACGCAAATAATCAGGTTCAACAAATGATCCCTTCTGTTCGACATGATCGCCCAAAACCATACGTAACGCTCTATGCATCAAATGTGTGGCACTATGGTTATTGGCACTGTTCTGACGGGCCTTAGCATCCACTACGGCATGAAAAACACCTGTAACATCCGACGGCAGTTTATCGACGATATGAACTATAAGGTTATTTTCTTTCTGTGTGTCGACAATAGCTGTTTTTTCACCATTCTGTTCGATATATCCTTTATCTCCGACCTGTCCTCCCGAATTGCCGTAAAATGGAGTTATATCGAAAACAAGCTGATAATATGTCTTATTTTTTGTTTTAATTCTTCTGTAACGTGAAATCTGGACATCAGTTTCAAGGGTATCATATCCCACAAAACGACTCTGGTCGATATTTACCAATTCAACCCAGTCGTCAGTATCGACAGCCGAAGCATTACGTGAACGTTCTTTTTGCTTTTGCAGTTCAACCTCGAATTCTTCAAGATTCACTTTCATACCATTTTCCCACGCTATCAACTCGGTAAGGTCTATCGGAAAACCATAAGTATCATAAAGCAAGAAAGCCTCTTGTCCGCTTATTTGCGAGCTACCGCTATTTTTCTGTTTTTTAATTACATTTTCGAGCATATTTATACCCGTTGCAAGTGTTCTCAGGAATGATTGTTCCTCTTCAGCTATCACCTTTTCGATCAACTCTTTCTGTGATACCAATTCAGGGAATTGCCCTCCCATCTGCTTAACGAGTCCATCCACGAGACGGCATATGAAAGGTTCGTTGAAACCGAGGTAAGTGTAACCATATCTCACTGCACGACGCAAAATACGACGTATAACATAACCGGCCTTAACATTCGAAGGAAGTTGACCATCAGCAATCGAAAAAGCAATGGCACGAAGATGGTCGGCAACCACACGCATGGCTATGTCAGCTTTTTTATCCTCTCCATATTTTTTGCCGCACATTGCAGCTATACGTTGAATAGTAGGTTGAAA
>CASFSC010000008.1 GCA_949296995.1 uncultured Alistipes sp.
CACAAACCCGTAAATTGATGGATGTTTGTCGTATGAGAAATACTCCTGTTATGGTTTTCGTCAACAAACTCGACCGTCCGTGCCGGGATCCTTTCGATCTTTTGGATGAGATAGAAAAAGAATTGAAGATTAAAGTGCGTCCGTTGGCTTTCCCAATCAGTACGGGTCCTACTTTCAAAGGTGTTTACAATCTTTACAGAAACAATCTTTCTTTGTTTTTCGGGCAAGACCGCCAAAGAGCCGAAGGAGAAGTTGTTGATATAACACTGGATGATCCTGAAATAGACAAATATATATCGCCGTTTACTCAACAGTTGCGCGATGATTTGGAGCTTGTTGAAGGAGTATATCCGGATTTCGAAGTTGATCAATATTTGAAAGGGGAACTTGCACCAGTCTTTTTCGGCAGTGCACTCAATAATTTCGGAGTACGTGAAATTTTGGATTGTTTTATAGAAATCGCTCCTTCTCCGAGACCTTCTATGACGGAACAACGTGAGATAAGTCCTTATGAAGATAAAATGACGGGATTTATATTTAAAATACATGCCAATATGGATCCAAATCATAGGGACAGGATAGCATTCCTTAAAATATGTTCCGGCATATTCGAACGCAATAAACCGTATTTACATGTAGCTTCGGGCAAGACCATGAAATTTTCATCTCCTACGGCATTTATGGCAGAAAAAAAATCTGTTATAGATGAAGCTTATCCTGGAGATATAGTGGGTCTTCACGATACAGGTAATTTCAAAATAGGTGATACATTTACTGAAGGTGAAAAGCTTAAATTCACTGGCATCCCGAGTTTTGCACCTGAACTTTTCCGCTATATTGAAAATGGTGACCCATTGAAATTCAAACAGTTGGCCAAAGGTATAGACCAACTTATGGATGAAGGCGTTGCCCAGTTGTTTACAAGTAAAATGAACGGTCGTAAGATTATAGGAACCGTGGGGGCATTGCAGTTTGAAGTTATCCAGTATCGTTTGGAACATGAATACGGAGCCATTTGCAAATATGAGCCTATACAAATCTATAAAGCATGTTGGATCGAATCGGACAATGCCGCACAACTGGAGGATTTCCGAAAACGTAAACATAACAATATGGCGTATGACAAACGTGGAAACGAAGTATTCCTCGCAGATACCTCATATGCACTATCATTGGCTATTGAAAAATTCCCCGATATAAAATTCCATTTTACATCAGAGGTTTAAATAATAAAATTTGTACATTTGTAGCTTAATTTATACAACTTGATTCAACTTTCATGTTATGAGCGTAAACGAACTGAGCGAACAGGAACAAATCAGACGTAATTCACTTGAAGAGCTGCGTAAACTGGGTATAGAACCATATCCTGCAGCAGAATATAAAGTTACAGCAACTGCAGCAGAATTGGCCGCAAACTATTCCGACGAGAAAAAAAATTATCAGGATGTGACTCTTGCGGGCCGTATAATGAAAAGACGTATTATGGGCAGTGCCTCTTTTTTCGAGTTGCAGGACCATACCGGTACTATTCAGGTTTATATAAGACGCGATGATGTTTGTCAGGGAGATCCCGAATCGACACTTTACAATAAGGTATTCAAAAAACTTCTTGACATAGGAGATATCGTCGGTGTACGCGGCTTTGTGTTTATCACTAAAACAGGCGAACTTTCGGTTCATTGCAAAGAGTTCAAACTGTTGAGCAAGTCACTTCGTCCACTTCCGATAGTTAAGGAAAAAGATGGACAGGTTTATGATGCATTCAGCGATCCGGAACAGAGATATCGCCACAGATATGTTGATTTGGTCGTTAATCCTCAGGTTAAGGATGTATTTCTGAAACGGGCAAAGATTATCAATACGATGCGTCAATTCTTCAACGAAAAAGGCTACTTGGAAGTGGAAACACCTATTTTGCAGCCAATTCCGGGAGGAGCTGCCGCTCGTCCGTTCATTACGCACCACAATGCACTCGATATACCTTTATATTTGCGTATAGCTAACGAGTTGTATCTCAAGAGATTGATTGTTGGTGGATATGACGGAGTATTCGAATTTGCCAAAGATTTCCGCAATGAAGGTATGGACCGCACACACAATCCGGAATTTACCGTTATGGAGATCTATATAGCCTATAAGGATTATCTGTGGATGATGGATTTCGTGGAAGAGATGATAGAACGTGTTGCTCTCGCTCTTCATGGACAGACAGAAGTTCCTATGGGTGATCGTAAGATAGATTTCAAACGTCCTTTCCGTCGAGTTACAATGACCGATGCGATTCGCGAAAAGACAGGTTTCGATATTACCGGTAAAACAGAAGATGAACTTCGTGCAGCCTGCAAAGAGCTTAACGTGGAAGTAGACAAAACAATGGGTAAAGGCAAACTGATAGATGCCATTTTTGGTGAATATTGCGAAGCTGATCTTATACAGCCTACATTTGTAATGGATTATCCTATAGAGATGTCACCTCTATGTAAACGTCACCGTTCGAATCCTGAACTTACCGAACGTTTCGAATTGTTTGTAAACGGTAAAGAGCTTTGCAATGCATATTCTGAATTGAATGATCCTATCGATCAGTTGGAACGTTTCCAGGATCAGCTAAGATTGAGTGAAAAAGGCGATGACGAAGCTATGTTCATAGATATGGATTTTGTAAGGGCATTGGAATACGGTATGCCGACATGTTCCGGCATGGGTATAGGTATAGACCGTCTGACAATGTTCATGACCAATCAGCCATCCATACAGGATGTACTGTTCTTCCCTCAGATGCGTCCCGAAAAAACAGTACAGAATCAGAATAAAGAAGAAGATAAAACAGAAAACTAGATTTTATTATATTAAAAAATAATATTGAAATGATAAAGAAAATTGTTGCAGGTAACTGGAAAATGAATACCACTCCTGCGGAAGGTGTTGAACTTTTGAAAGGTGTTGCAGCTCTTAAAGGAGAAGTTTGCTCATGTGTTAATTTTATTGTAGCTCCTCCTTTTACTCACCTGTCAGAAATTGTTAAAACTGCACGTGGAACAGGTATTGCTGTATCAGCACAAAACTGTGCATCAGAAGCATCCGGAGCATATACCGGTGAAGTTTCTGCAAAAATGATAGCTTCTCTTGGCGTTGAATATGTTATTCTCGGCCACTCAGAACGTCGTGAATATTATGGTGAAAACAGCCAGATACTTAACAAAAAAATGGCTCAGGCATATGCCAACAATCTGAGTCCTATCTATTGCGTAGGTGAAAAACTCGAAGAAAGAGAATCTGGTAAATATTTCGATGTTATCAAAGCTCAAATCGAAGAAGTAGTGTTCAATCTTACTGATGAACAGTTTGCAAAATTGATTATTGCATACGAACCAGTATGGGCAATCGGAACAGGTAAAACTGCAACAGCTGATCA
>CASFSC010000009.1 GCA_949296995.1 uncultured Alistipes sp.
CGTGCACCAAAGTCGAGCGGCGCATAGGCTTTGGAGAAGCTGAAGTCCTTGTTCACCCCGTTGAAGTAGCCCTTCTCGCGGGCAAAGGAGATAACGTCGGGCGAATACATGCAGTTTTCCTTGTCGTTCATGTCGAACTGATGGATGCGGCTCTGGTTGGCATGGGCCGAGATGCAGTCGTCCGGCACACGGACAGCCACCCACACGGCTCCACGTACGCCGGGGCCTTTGCCTATCATTTCCATAATCCACACCTCATTGGGGTCGGCAATGGTGAAAGACTCGCCACTGCTGTAGTAGCCGTACTCCTGCACCAGCTCGGTCATCACCTTGATGGCTTCACGTGCCGTACGCGAACGTTGCAGGCCCAGATAAATCAGGCTTCCATAGTCGATGATACCTGTCGTGTCCACCAGTTCGGGACGTCCGCCGAAGGTAGTCTCGCCGATGGTCAGCTGAAATTCGTTCATGTTGCCCACCACGTTGTACGTCTGGCGTGCCTGCTCTATCTGTCCCAGGTACTTGCCCGTATCCCACTCGTAGACGTTGATCATCGTCCCCTTCTTGTGCATACCAGCGGGGTAGTGATACAACTCGCCGAACAGCGAATAGGAGTCGGCCGAATAGGAAATGATGGTCGAACCGTCGGCCGACACGTTCTTGCCCACAATGAGGTTGGTACAGGCCAGTGCATCGGCCACAGCTGCCGCCATGCAGACGACGGCAAGGGTCAATCTTCTAATCTTCATAATCGATACTTAACTTAAGATAATTTGATACTTATTGTAACTATTTATAAAAAGACATCGCAATATGCAACCATTCATATTGCAGTAGAATTAAAATAAATTATATCAACGAACTATTATATTTAATTTAAAAAATAATTTTTCATTTCTCCATAACAGCTCGTACAGGTAACATTCTATACCTTTCAATGGCACCAACTTTTACAGTTTTAATCTTATAACATTTTTCATCGTATGTATCTCCAATAAAAAGATAAGCAGCTTCATTTTCCGAATATTTATACCTAGATACAGGAGAATTCAATTCACCTATATATAAATAAATAGAGTAGTCTTCATTATCTAAGACCCAATTTCCTTTAGTACCTTCTAAAAAGCCACAAGAAGGAATAACTATAAAATTACCGTTTGGTCCAATAAATTTTACAAGATTTTTACCATTTAAATTATAATATTGCATTTCGCATTTTTCTATAAGTTCATGAACTTCTTCTTTCGTTGGCATTCTCCAGTCCCCTCCCCAATTGTATTTAGCAATATCATTTGAAGTGTTTATAATGGAATAAGGAGGGAGACTACCATACTCTCTTTTGGGAAACCTTCTGTTAAGTTCATCAATATTCTCACTATTATATCCATAAACATCGGTTCCTGTTGGTTCACCCCATCCATAGTAATTACCACATTCTTCAGGTTCATTTGCTCCAATATTACATGTTGCCCACTTTACACTTAGCCCTAAATCTATTGCTTTTTGATTTTTCTTCTCCGTCATATACAATTTAGGGTGACTCATTTTATATTCAATATAGTAATTTATACAATTGCCTATAACTGCTGCAATCAAAATGATGCCAATAGCAACTATAATCTTTTTAATAAATCGCTTGCATCTGAGTTGCCGCTCATCATCTTCTAACTTTCTCTTATTTTGTTCATTTTTAATTTCTTCAAAATAGATTTTTCTTTGTTCCTCACTCAATATATCAATTCCACATTTTCTTATTAGATACCATTGGATTTCTTCATAAGTTTCATCTTTTAAAAAACATTGTGAATTAATCAAGAAACTATAACTATTTGTACTATCAATATTTAAAACAATTATATTCTTATCATATGCTATTATTTTAAATAAATATCTATTTGAATCATCATCAATTATCAAGGATTTATTGATCTTGACATAAGACCATTTCAAATAGGATGTCCTTCCATTGACTGACACTAAAACCTTTTCATTATCAATAAACAAGAATTTTTCAATGCCAGATTTATCATCATTAAAAATTATCCACTCGGAAGTTTTTATTGTTGATACGATATCTAAAGTGCTATTTATCGTTGATATATTTTGTAAAGTATTTATCAAATACGTCTTCATAACTATAATAAAAAAAATCAACTAGTTCTATAAATATCATTATAATTGCACATCATTATCTTTACGTTCCACTTTTGCCTTAATATCAAAAGGACTCATACGTCCAAAATAATTAGAATTTAACACAGAAGGAGAAAATTTTCCATCCTCTAACTGTCTGAATAAAGGGTATGTATATTTTTTATACCACATATAAACCATCAAATACTTATCTACGATCTTTTGATTCCGATAATTATCCTTTATATATTGTATCTCACGGAAAAATTTTATATCATCATCAATATTCATATACTTATCCGTTTCATATAAAGTCATAAGTTCAATAGGAAGTTTACCTCTAGTAGATTTATATAAACTTATGAATGACTGACATAAGAATATAAAATCATATTTACTATCAACATTATCAAGTTTATCAAAAACAACTATGTCTGAAGACAACTTTTTATTCACAAATAATCCTAGTCCTTTCAAATCATTTGCATCATTATACGTTTCGATTAAAGCTTTTCCCCAATAAGCTTGAATATTGTTCATTTGTTTGAAATTAAATTCACCATAAGTTATAAGTCCCTTAAAATAAACACCTATCGACAATAATTTATAAAATAATTGTTGAGTAAATTCAATCAAATATGTAACGTAGTAATGATTAGATGCATTCCACTCATCATTAAAAACTAATATAGAATCTGAAAACACAATTGTTTTAAATGCATAATGTTCATAAACATTAAGCCCATCTATAATTTGAAATATCTTATCAATTTTACAAGATTGATTAAGAACCATATTACTAAATCCCAATATATCTATATATAAAAAATTTCTAACCATCACAACAAATCATTTACTATAAACACATAGACACATAATTAGCTACAAACCATAATTTAATAACCTCAACCCAATTACAAAAATAGAAAAAATCCGTGATTATCAACTTGCAAACAATCCAATTATTACAAATTTCCTATTAGATTACTGTTTTTACTACTATCATTTTTCTCAATAGAACAAATATATTTAACAGGAGCAGATTAGAAATTGACTCTTTCACTACAAAACAACCTTTGAATCCATTTCTATTCTGGTAGTTTTTGTAAAAACATGTACTATTTTAATTCTATCTACAGAAATAAAATTACAAATTCACCTACCACACAAATCTGTACTGGCGGGTGGTGACGTTGCCGCAACCGTCGGTGACACTCATCACCAGCACGTGGCTGCCGCCCTTCTTCACCCGACGCGGGTCGAGCCGGCACACCAATTCTCCTTTTATGGAGTTCGGCTTGCCGAAAAGAGCATACTTCCCGTCGATGGTGCCGCGATAGGAGGCAATGCCTGTCTGCGTGTCCTTTGCCTTGAAGACGATGCGGCCCGAGCGTCCCCAGCCGGCCTGCCCCACAGGCATCAACTCGGGCGGAACGGTATCGATGGCGACAGTATAGGTAGCCAGGTCGCGCACCTTCACCTCCATGTAACCGTCCACGTAGCGGCCGCCCATGTTGTACTTGCGGCCCTTGGCACTGATGCTGGCCACGTAGTACTTCGTGCTATCAGCCAGCGGACGGCGGCGCAATCCGATGCGCAGGTTGCATGCCTTGTGCAGGGATATGTTACGGTCGTTCAGCTGATAGGTGAAAGCAATGTCACCGCTGTCGGCACGGACGGCATAGTTCAGGTAAACATCCTCGTAGAGCACACCGCGGGGCAACACCAGTTCGAGGCCGGGTTCCTGCAGGTAGTTCACCTTGTTCCAACGGAAATGATACTTCTCGCGATGCTCCACCGCGGGGATGTCGCTCCGACGGCCCTGCACGGTGAAGCGCACCTTCGACTCGTTGCCCAACGCATCGCGCAGCGTATAGACAAAGCGATAGGGCCGCTCCTCGTCGATGGTCACCAATCCGCGGTTGCCGTTGGAGGCATGCAGCAGGCGGAGACGGTTGCCGGGGTCGATGAACGACTTCATGTACTGCCCGTAAGTCCAGGAGTTGATATAGCGGTTCTCGTCGTAAGCAAAGCGATCCACCATACTGCGGAAGACTTCCTGCCCATCCACTTTGAGAATCACCGTATGCACGCCGTAGCGGTTGTGAACCCCGTCCATGTAGTCGTAGGCACGGATGCCTGCCCCTATCTCACCCCAGGCCGTGATGCCCGCCGTCTTGTTCAGGGCAAAGGCCTGCCTTGTCGTCTTGCCGTTCACCACACCCCGTCCGCGTTGCGGAAAGAGCATGATGCCCTGTGCCTTCGGCGCCGTGTGGTCCTTCACCTGCCCGGCAAAGAAAGGCAGCGGATCAACATACTCGTCCGTGGCCGTCTCTATGACGTCCAGATGCAGATGCGGACCAAACGAATAGCCCGTATTGCCACTATAGGCAATGACCTGCCCACGACGGACAGGGTATTCCCCTGCCTCGGGCACGATCTCCACCTCCCAGCTCTCCTGCTCGTATTGCAAGTCTTCCACCCGCCGGGCAATGTCACCCACAAAAGCTTCCAGGTGACGATTGATGGTAGTATAACCGTTGTTGTAAACCACGTCGAGCACGTAGCCCGAACCATGCGTCACACGGATGCGCGAGATGTAGCCGTCGGCCAACGCCCGCACCGCCTTGCCCGTCAGCCCTCCCGTCTTGAAGTCGAGTCCTCCGTGGAAGTGGTTCGCCCGCAGCTCGCCGAAATTCCCGCTGAACGTGATGGGATGAGCGAAAGGATTGACAAAAGAAGCCGAATCGGCTGGCACCGCCGCCTTCAGCGAAGTGGCTCCGCACAGCCATCCGGCGCAAAATAATAAGGATATATAATGTTTTATCATTAGCAGCTCTTGTTTGTATGCAAAGATAGTGCAAACCGAGAGAAGTACAAAAGACGGAAACAACGTTTTCTGACTTTTTACTTCCGAGGTGCAGCCTATCTTATGAAAAGATAGTGCAAACCAAGAGAAGTACAAAAGGCGAAAACAACGTTTTCTGTAAGAAATTCACCCCTATATAGCAGAATATATCACGAAAACACTATCTTTGCTGCAATCGAAATATAAGTTATCAACCTTTAAACTAAAAAAGACATGTACACCATA
>CASFSC010000010.1 GCA_949296995.1 uncultured Alistipes sp.
AAATTCAATGTTGCGTTGTTCTCGAGTAATAACTTTCTCCCAGTCCCATTGATCGACATAAATCGAATGTATATTATCCAACTCTTCATCAGGACGCAATGCATTCATATCAGTATATATCCCACGACCGGGAGCAACACCCATTTCAGCCAGTTTGAGTCGTTTCCATTTGGCAAGAGAATGTACCACCTCTGCCTTGGCATCACCCATATATTTTATAGGGAAAGTAACGGGTCGTTCCACAGAATTAAGGTCATCATTGATACCTGTTCCCTGCATTACCACCATAGGTGCGGTAACCCTTAGCAACGCTAACTGTGCTGAAAGATTATCCTGAAACATATCCTTAACATGTTTGATCGCTTTTTCGGTATTCTCTACATTTCCCAACAAATTGCGATATCCTTTAGGTTTAATCAGTCCCATAGCGTTACTTTCTGTTAAATTATTTTACTATAATCAAATAATAATTTTTCTTACCTTTTTGTACAAGAAGATATTTACCCGACAAAAGATCATCCTTTTTCACAGTTGCATCAGTCGATAAAATTTTCTCTTTATTGAGTGATACGCCTCCCCCCTGTATCAACTTGCGGGCTTCACCTTTAGATGGAAATATCGAAGCATGTTCTGTACATAAATTTACAAAATTAACACCTTCTCCATCCAGAATCGAAGATTCGACTTCGAATTGTGGCACCCCTTCAAACACCTGAAGGAAAGTATCTTCATCCATATTACGCAATGCAGCCGCTGTGGAATTACCGAAAAGAATTGTCGATGCCTCAACAGCCTTATTATATTCCTCTTCTGAATGGACCATGCATGTAACCTCACGTGCAAGAACTTTTTGCAACTCTCTCAAATGAGGAGCCTCACGATGAGAGGCAATAAGTTTTTCTATCGTCTCACGATCGAGCATTGTAAAGATCTTGATATATTTTTCAGCATCTTCATCACTCGTATTAAGCCAGAACTGATAAAATTTATATGGAGATGTATATCTTGCATCGAGCCATACATTACCCGATTCTGTCTTTCCGAATTTCGTACCGTCGGCTTTCTTTATTAAAGGACAGGTCAACCCGAAAGCTTCACCGCCTATTTTACGGCGTATAAGTTCAGTTCCGGTAGTTATATTACCCCACTGATCGGATCCCCCCATTTGCAATTTACAATTTTTTGTCTCATACAGATGCAAAAAGTCGGTTCCTTGCACCAACTGATATGTAAATTCCGTGAAAGACATACCATCACCCTCTCCGCTAAAACGTTTTTTAACGGAATCCTTAGCCATCATGTAATTGACTGTAATAAGTTTTCCAATATCACGTATAAATCCGAGGAAAGTGAAATCCTTCATCCAGTCATAATTATTTACGAGTTCTGCACCATTGGGGGCATCAGAATTGAAATCAATCATGTGTGACAATTGTCGACGTATGCCTTCCTGGTTTTTACGCAGAGTTTCCTCATCCAAAAGATTACGTTCCAGAGATTTCCCCGACGGATCGCCTATCATACCGGTCGCACCGCCTACAAGAAAAATAGGTTTATGTCCGCACTTCTGGAAATGGCGAAGTATCATAACACTCACAAGATGCCCTATATGAAGTGAATCGGCAGTAGGATCGATCCCTACGTAAGCCGTTGTCATTTCTTTCTTAAGTTGTTCCTCTGTTCCGGGCATTATGTCCTGAATCATGCCCCTCCATTTGAGTTCCTCTATAAAATCCATCGTTTTAATTAATTTACTGACAGGGTGCAAATGTAAATAAATATCATTCTATGTCCAAATCAAGCTGTTTACGTAATGTGGTCAATAAAGGATTTTTTTTAGTGAGATGATTCAAACGATCCTCAACTTTTATAGGTTTCAATCCCCTTGTGTCAACTTCCAACGTAATATCGAACTCAATAGGGACATGCAAACCGCCAAATTCCGATATCATTTTTTTAAATTCCGTATGGCTGTGCAAAATCTCATCTTTCAAAGAATCATTCGGAACTTTTATATGAACCGTATTGCCTGTAATACGCACATTCTCGAAAGCTACGCCTATACGGGGCCGAGCTGTCATCATCTCTTTGGCAAACAATGCGCATCCTTTTTCAAGAGATTCCTCTGTCCGTTCATCTGTTTCAATAGGCTCATTATCCAAAATGTCAGACTCATCCTCCTCCTGTTCCTGCTCAACATCCGAAGTGGAATTAAGAATAGATGTTATAGAACGTCCTGTAAATGAAATCGTAGGTCGGGAAGTTTTCTTGACGGTTTCGACAACCCTTGTTTTATTTTCAATTGAAGTTTTATCAATTTCTTTTTTGTCAACTTTATCGGAGACCGTCTCTTTATGCTCGATTGCAGGATGAGACGTCACATTTCGACTTTCTGTCGTATCATGTTGCAAAGATTTTTGAGAAGATCCCTCATTTACAGTCAAATTACCAGCCCCGATATTCTCCGATTCCAAATTGATGTCACTGGATTTAACTCCTGCCAATGGTTTTCCGGGTTCTTTCCCAATACCACTATTTTTTAAAGTATTGACATCAGTAACTCCTGGTTGAACTGTATCGATATGTCTTTTTGACAAACTGAGGTCCGGAAGCGACGGTTTTACATCTTCATCATTTTTTTTTTGACCGAGCCCGCAAAGTTTCATAAGGCCCAGTTCCACATGCAATCTCTGGTTTGTCGCCGTTCGAAATGAAGCATCTATCGTGGTAAGCAAACTAATTCCCTCAAATAACATTTGTACGCTGCATTGTGCAGCCTGTATCTTATACTTTTCAGCAACACTCCCAGTAACTTCCAATAAAGGAATCGTCTGAGGATTCTTGCACATCAATAGATCCCGAAAATGATTATTTAATCCGGCAACAAAAGTTTGTCCTGAAAAACCTTTCCGCAATACATCGTCAAAAAGCAACAATGTATCTGTATAATTACCCTCATTAATATAACCGGTAACTGTAAAATAGGTATCGTAATCCAATACATTTAACGTCTCGGCAACTTTACCTACCGTAAGTTCACGTCCACAGAAAGAGACAACCTTATCGAACATTGATAATGCATCACGCATACCGCCATCAGCTTTCAAAGCAATTATATGAAGTGACTCATCATCATATGCGACACCTTCCCTATCGGCAATATATTTTAAATAACTTACCACATCCTCTACACGAATACGGTTGAAATCATATATCTGACAACGAGAAAGTATCGTAGGAATAATTTTATGTTTTTCCGTAGTTGCCAAAATGAATACGGCATGTGCAGGTGGTTCCTCCAACGTTTTCAGAAAAGCATTAAACGCTTGCACCGAAAGCATATGTACTTCATCTATGATATATACGCTTTAACGTCCTATCTGTGGAGGGATACGGACCTGATCCGTTAAATTTCGAATATCGTCAACGGAATTATTGGATGCGGCATCCAATTCATGTATATTGAACGAACGTCCTTCGTTAAAAGCCCTACATGATTCACATTCATTACAAGCTTCGGCATCTTTGGGATTAAGACAGTTTATGGCTTTGGCGAATATACGGGCACAAGTAGTCTTTCCAACCCCACGAGGTCCACAAAACAGATATGCATGCGCCAACTGATTGCGACTGATAGCATTTTTCAACGTAGAAGTTATGTGAGACTGTCCTATGACTGAAACAAAATTCGCAGGACGATATTTTCGTGCAGATACGATAAAGTTATCCATAAACTTTCTCTCTTCTCTCATTTTTCATTCGTCCAAAGATACAAAAAAACTTTTACATACCATTTGGATTTTACCAATTAGCTTTATAAAAACCCATCATCACATTTTTCTCTATTCCGACCAAAATAGAACAAAAATATGTCTTTTTGTCGCTTATGACATAAAAGCCGGCAAAATCGTCATTTCATGTCAGTTTTCCATGCCAAATTTACAACCACCGGATATTTGGCAAATATTTTGCTACTGCTATTAAAGATTGCAAAAACATAGAAAAGAAAAAGTAAAAATATAATAACCATGAACATTAACAGTTTAACAATTAAAGCGCAGGAAATACTCCAAAATGCGATGAACATAGCCTCGAGTCATGAAAATCAGGCTGTTGAACCTGTTCACATTTTGAATTCTATACTATCTGCTGAAGATAGCGTAGGCGTCTTTCTACTTCAGAAATTAGGGGCCAATACCAATGCTCTGCAAAGTGTAGTAGAACAGGAAATTGATAGACTTCCGCGAGTATCAGGAGGAGACACCTATTTTTCACGCGAAAGTTCGGAAGTGATTCAAAAGGCTATCGACTTCACTAAAAATTTCGGAGACAAATATGCTTCTGTAGAACATCTTTTACTGGGCCTTATAGCTGAAAAAAATAGTGCCAGTCGTCTTTTGAAAGACGCCGGAGCTACGGAAAAAGAACTTTTGATAGCTATAAAAGAACTCCGTAAAGGTTCCACTGTAGACAGTCAGACCAGTGAACAGACTTTCGACGCATTGGGTAAATATGCCATAAACCTTAACGAGCAGGCTCGTAGCGGTAAACTGG
>CASFSC010000011.1 GCA_949296995.1 uncultured Alistipes sp.
ATATATATCCTCCTTTCCGATTTAGTCTATCATTTCCACAAGCCTGCGCTTCATGTCATCGTCTATCGTACGGTAGCGGCTGAACGCCCGGCTGCCCTCCACATGCCCCGACATGGAGGCGATGAGGTTGGGGTCGGGTACCTGCCTGTAGAGGTTGCCCACGAAGGTCTTGCGTGCCGTGTGGCTGGTGGCCACCTCGTATAAGGGCTTCTGCACGGTATTGTAGCCGTGCGTGTCGAGGATGGTCACCATACGGTCTATGCCGCAACGTTTCAGCAGTTCCCGTATGCCGAGGTTGTAGGTGTGTATCTGCCTGAACGGGAACAGCCTGTCGGAATTGGCATCGTATCGTTCCAGTATCTTCAACGCCTTCTCGTGCAGGGGAACCCTGACGGTCTTCGCCTGGCATTTCTTCGTCTTCTGCGGCATGTATTCAAGAAAGCCGTCCTTGATGTTGTCCCTCGTGAGACGGTAAAGGTCGCCCACACGACATCCGACATAGCAGTGGAACACGAAGATGTCCCGGATGACGGCCAGCTTGGGGTTGTCGCTCAAGTCCGCATCGTAGAGAATGTTCCTCTCTTCGGAAGTGAGGAAGAAAGGGTCGCCGTAGGTCGGCTCCTTGCAGCCGTAAAGCACATAGACCTCGTTGTCGGAATATTTCATCTTCTTGCACCAGTGCAGGAAGGTGCAGAAAAGGTTCATGGTGTTGATGACGGTCGTGCCGGAAAGCGGTCTCGGCCTGTGGTTGATAAGCGTGCGTGGAGCATAGAAGTCTGGATATTCCTGCCGCAGCAGGTATTCGTTCACCACATAATCCCGGAAACCGTTCATCTGCTCCAGCGTGACGGTCTCCACGAAGAGGGTGAAGTCCGCCTCTCCCAGTATCTCCCTCCGGTAGTCGTGGTAGCGGGTCATCTTGCGCTCGAAGCGGACGATATGCTCCTTCGTCCTCTCTGCACCGTCAAACTTCTCAAGATATTCGTGGACACGGGCAAGCAGGTTCGGGTGGTTACGCTCAAAGGCACGGGCAGGGTACAGCACATCCTCGATGACCTGCCTCATCCACCGACTGTCCGCCTTGTCCGTGAAGGTCTTATCAGCCCGCTCGATGATGGCGGCGATCTGTTCCGGCAAACGTTTCTGCTCGGCGGCAGGCACAGCCGTCGTGCGCCTGTAACTGAGGCTGTCGGTGTCCCAATACTTGTCATTGACTTCAAGCGAGGAAACGACCTTTATGTCCACATTCTTCTCCCTTACCCGGAAGCAGATGTTCGAGGTGTCGGGGGAACACTTTTTCAGATAGACGGTAACTTTCATCGGCAATGCTTTTTCGGTTATGCGGCAAAGGTATAACAAATTCCCGTAAATGTTCCCGTATATCCCGAAAAAACTTGCAACGGATTAAGACAAATTAAAAAGTCGTTCCCGAATCTGATACCGCATAAAACACAGTATATCAATGGTTATATTTGCAGATGTTTGGCTCTTTTTTTCATTTCGGGCTGTATCCGACTTCCCGAATATCATGTATTGCAGTTCCACGCTTTTTTATTTGTATAATGCCGAACGGAGGGGACAGGGAGGAAAAATTTACAGTTATGAGTGAAAAAAAAGAATTAAAATTGAATGGGCATCTTTTGGGGATTTTATTTGTCTCTTTTTTCTTATCGGCTTTTACTGTTTTTGTGGTTAATTATTCAATTGGAGAAGCACGTATATTTACGGATCATAAGGGTGATTATATACGAGGTTCAGATAGAGTAATGTATGTAGCGTATATTACTCCATTTGGGAGTACAATTGTTAGAGAGAACAATCTTACTTATGGTGATATAGCATTTGCAAATTCCAAAAAACGATCTTCATTTGAATTTAAATGTGCATGGAGTAGTACATGGAATGATTATAAAGCCATATTGGTTATTTGGGCGATATATTCTGTAATTGGTTATATTCTTGTTACATTTAGGTTTAAAATTGAGTAAATACAACAATTGTCTTGAATATTATAATCCTTCATCTTTCTCAACTTATCATAGGAGAATGATCGCTTTCGGGTTCAATTTAATAAGTATATTTAGAAGGTATATTTAAACTTGATTATTATTTGACCTGCTCTTTCGATCGAATAAAGAATATTTCAATAGATGACAATATAGTCTTTGTCGAGTATGAAGGCTTAATGAAACAAGAAACGAAGAATTTAATAGTTAAAAAATGGGAACAAGAGTTGTTTTTTCAAATATACGGAATGAGATTCTACAACAGATAGAGAATGCCCAAAAAGAAGTCATTATTGCTGTTGCTTGGTTTACTGATATACGAATAATCGATTCATTACTGGAAAAAATCCAAAAGGACAACATAAAGGTCTGGATCTTATTTTATGACGATAAAATAAACAAAAAAGAATTATATAGAGACCTATATAAGGCTGGAGCAACAATCAGATATACAAAAACGATGATGCACAACAAATTTTGTGTGATCGATAAAAATATTGTAATTAATGGTTCTTATAACTGGACACAGAATGCTCATTCCAATAACCGAGAAAACGTACAAATATCCAACAATGATGTTAATTTAGCTAATTCATTCATTAGGGAATTTAACAAACTAAGTAAAGATGCAGTGAATTACTATTGTTATGCCACAAAACATGAAACTATAAAAGCCAAAATTGAATCCAATTTAGATGCATTTTACAGAGATTACAAAGGCCTATTTCAAGAACCAGAAGAATATCCATGTATCATGGAAATCCCCGAAGTTTATACCGAAAGTAACGGTTGTAGTTACAGTGGACCTATTTATTTTAACAAAGATCCACGACATGGAATAGCGAATTATCAATTTAGCAAAGACATGGTGAGTATCCCAATTTATATATTATTAAAGAATAGAAATGATTTTGACAAATTAATAGAAACCTTGTTTGCTTCAGAAAAAAATTATTTTATGTATTCTTATGGCAAACAAACAGATAAAGTTCTCCAAATTCTATTAGATTTGAGTAAAAAACGAACTTTGGAAAGTTTCAAATTAAGAAATACAAATATATCATTGGAGTATCCTGTTATATTAAAGGTGTGTGGTCTTAGTGGTGATAAAAAATCACAAGAGTTTGTTGCTAACGACTTAAATTATCGTTATATATATCCTAAAAAAAAATTCTTCATTGTTAGACGGGAAAAAAGGAAGCAATTCGACACACTATTTATATTGGAATTGATAAAACCGAATGGGGAGGTTTTGAAACAGGTTAATAAAGTAGACTTTTATCAATCATATGATTATCTGAATTTAGTGGATATTGTAGGTGGGGCATATATGTCTAATCGAGCACTCCTTTTTATTATCACCCAAGTCGATGGTTTTATGAAATTGAAAATCCCAGAATGGAGACCTGTGAAATTAATCGATAATCATGTTATAGTAAGCCGACATCAATGGCCATGGTCACTGCCGTCTCATACCGTATATAGTAGTAGATACAATATAGTCGACTATTCAGGAAACTGTATTTTGCCATACTATGATGGATGCAATGGATTCATATGTTATAAAGAGAAAGATCAGGACACAATTGAATTTTTGTATGGATATTCCAGTAGTGATTATTATGAGCAAAGGAATGAGGACTTATGGGACAGTTTATGTAAAGATTCTCGCCTTCTACATTTGGTTTACAACACGAAAACGAAAGAGATTACAGGTTTGCAGGCTATAATAAAAGCTCAAAAAATGGAAGAAGTGAACGATCCCCTTCGAAAACGAGATGAATGCTATATCGCTACAATGGCATACCACGACATCAACCATCCCAAAGTGCAAGTATTTAGAATGTTTAGAGATAACACATTGGTAAATTATGAGGCAGGCAGGCGTTTTATTTCTTTTTATTATGCGTACTCACCTTCATGGGTGAAGGTTTTGAAAGGCAAAAAAAGAATTAATAATGTTATACGAAAACTATTGGATGGAATGGTATATTTTATTTGTCGCTTGTATAAGATCGATTTTGATAGTGTAAATAAGAAGTAAGTCTTTGGGTGTATTCATTGAGATTTGCTTTAAATATGGCTTTAAATGTGGCTTT
>CASFSC010000012.1 GCA_949296995.1 uncultured Alistipes sp.
CACGAATTTCTGTCAGTAATTGTATGTCTGCCGGAGGAGTTGGAGGGGTAGCAGGCTTTTCAGTTTCTTTTTTACGAGTTATTCTGTTTATTATGCGGATAAACATGAAAATAGCAAAAGCCACTATCAGAAAATCGAATGTCGCTTGAAGGAAATTGCCATAATTCAGACTTACGGCTGGAGAAATAATTTCTCCGCTTTCACCCATTATTGCATGCTTTAAAGTGATTTTCAGATCAGTAAAATTCACGCCTCCAATTATCAAACCCAATGGAGGCATGATAACATCCGATACTAAAGCGGACACGATCTTACCGAAAGCACCACCGATGATTATACCGACCGCCATATCAATGACGTTCCCTCGCATTGCAAATTCCTTAAATTCTGATAATAGTCTTGATTTCATTATGGTATGTTTTAAATATATAGATTTTTATATATTGAATTTTACAGAATTACCGGTGCGGTTACTTTCAAATACTGATTCCAACATAAATACATCACATAACATTTGACAAGTTGTTACTTCAGGTTGTGCTCCATTGCGAAGACAGTCATATATGTTATCGTAATAGCGCATATAGTTACCTGTAACGGTTGGATATTTGCGTCTGCCATTCTCATCGTTGATTATACCCCACTGTTCTTCGGTTTCGAAGCACCAATCTTCTGCCGTAGGAGTCGCTCCATTATGTCTGAGTGCATTTTCCTGTGGATCGAGCCCAAATTTTACATACGAACCTTTTATTCCGTGCAGTGCAAAACGAGGAGCTTCTTCCTTTATCAGCATTCCTGCTCTGAGTGTTACCCTGAGGTGATCCGGATAAATAAGTTCCATCAGACAGTAGTCATCGATGAGACTGCCATCTCTTTGACTGTCAACGGTTGCCCAGATACTTTGCGGCTCTCCGAAAAGCACCAGTGCCTGGTCGCACAAATGTGAACACAGGTTGTATGTTATTCCCACTCCAGTCCCGGGAGTCTCTTTCCATGTCGATGCGACCAAATTTGGACGAAAACGCTGGAATGAGGATTGCAATTCTACTATTCGTCCGAGATTGCCATCGTTGATTATTTTTTGCAATGTCAGAAAATCTCCGTCAAAACGTCGATTCTGGTATGCGGTCAGAAGCAAACCCTTACGTGCAGCCAGTTCTGTAAGTTCTCGTGCCTGTTCATATTTAAAAACCAAGGGCTTTTCGACTATTACGTTTTTGCCAGCTTCCAACGCCTTTTTACAAAATTGATAATGTGTGGGATCAGGTGTGTTTACTATTACAAGTTCTATGTCATCTGTAAGTAATTCTTCAAAAGAACGGACAATCTTACTGTCCGGATAACGTTCATGTGCCAAATTTTTTGACCTTTCACATATTGCTATCAGTTCAAAACCGTCGTGTACATGAATAAATGGCGCATGAAAAACTTGTCCCGAAAGTCCGTAAGATGCTATTGCTGTTTTGATTTTGCCTTTTTTTGACATTTGTATTGAAATTTTGTTATTTTTGCGAACTAAACTCGTTCTGGATAATGTCAAAGATAGAAAAAAATAATACAACGGCAACGCTTTTGATGCACTGTCCCGACAAACAGGGTATCTTAGCTACCGTTACACGTTTTATAAATATAAATGGTGGTAACATCGTATATCTCGACCAACATGTAGATCGCGAGGAAAATATATTTTTCATGCGAGTAGAATGGGAATTGGCCAATTTTACGATTCCGCGTGAAGAGATCGAACCAATGTTTGACAGATTATATGCCCAGAAATATAACATGTATTTCAGGCTATATTTCAGCGATTATATTCCACGTATGGCGATATTCGTATCTAAAATGGCTCACTGTCTTTATGATATGTTAGCCCGTTACACTGCCGGAGAATGGAAAGTGGAGATACCTATTATCGTGAGCAACCATCCTGATATGCGTGAGGTTGCGGAACGTTTCGGGATAGAGTACAGATATATTCCTATTACAAAAGAGAATAAGGCCGAACAGGAGGCTTTGACATTAGAATTGATGAAAGAGTATAGAATAGATTTCATTGTATTGGCCCGTTACATGCAGATATTATCTGAAAATTTCATAAACAGCTTCCCTCACAGAATTATAAATATTCACCACTCTTTTTTACCTGCTTTTGTAGGAGCCAAACCTTATCATGCGGCGTATGAACGTGGTGTAAAACTGATTGGTGCGACGAGTCATTATGTTACTACGGAACTCGATGCCGGTCCTATAATTGAACAGGATATTACACGTATTTCGCATAAGGACCCTGTTAGCAACCTGATTTATAAAGGAAGGGATTTGGAAAAGCTGGTGCTTTCCCATGCTGTGGAAAAGCATATACAGCGAAAGATACTGACATACCATAATCGTACGATAGTATTTACTTAGCAGATTTACTTCCCTATAAGGAATGGGAATAATTGTTTTATTTTCTAATGCACGCTTAATCATATATTTTATAGTATTACATATGATTACAAAATAAAATAATGTAGTTTTTTTTAGATGTAATAAGACGTTTGATTTAAGATACACATATAATACATTACACTATATGCAAAAGCAATAAATCTGCTATCTCAGCAGATTTATTGCTTTTATGTATCCTGTA
>CASFSC010000013.1 GCA_949296995.1 uncultured Alistipes sp.
GGCGTCAGTATGCCCGGGCGCTCTATATTCTCAACGACTACAACGACCGCAATACGGTGGTGGCACACCTCTCGATGGACCACAACGAGCGGGCGCTGGAACTGCTCTCGACGATGCCGACGGATGCCGTAACGGAGTACCTGCGGGCCATAGCCTGCTCGCGGCTGGGACGTAAGGCCGAAGGGCGCGAACACTTCCTCGAAGCCTGCCGCCGGGATGAACGCATGGAGTATAGGGGAAATCTGGACCCCGAAATTTCTGAACTGTTAAAGGACTAAACACATGAAACGCAAACGCATAATAGCCATCCTGACCTACGTTCTTCTGGCCGTCGCCTGGGGCGCGATCTTCGTCTCGCTCTTCACGGCCTGCAACGTCTACGAGGATACGACGGTCGAGGTGATCCGATGTCCCGAAATCCGGGATACCATCCAACTCCCGGAGTGGGAACCTATGGAATAAACAAAGGCTGCGATTGAGTTCGCAGCCTTTGTTTTTAATTGTCCTTGGGTACGAGAGGACGGCAAAATTCCTTGTTGACCACCCGGTCGCGCATGGCCTGCATGGAATTGGTTATTTTGATGGAGTTACTTTTCAATACACATCTTCTATTTTTCCTGTCCTAGAGCCCCAGAAGAAATCCCTTTTCTCTGAAAAGTCAAATGCGCAATAGATTCTAACTGATTGTTTCAATGCCAAAGAAAAGAAACGAGTCACAACACAGAAATGTATGATCGACTTTTTTACAGCCAATTTTGGATGATATGTAAGTCTATAATCTAAAGTAGTGCGTTACAAAATGGAGAAAGAGATAAACATGTTGGTAGTATCCGCAATGATAACTGCCAATTTTAATATTGGAATTATTGTAAATTTGGGAAAAATAAGTTGTTAGTTAAATGAAAACATTTGATAGAAGATGAATAATAAGGAAGTATACTTGAGATTAGGAGTTGTTAATAAGGCAAAATTTGATGTCTTCCCTGACGTGCTGATTTCGAGTGCAATAGGTAGTACTCGCATATAAAATGTAAGGGAGATTTGTCTTTTTAATATAGATTATATATCTTTAAACTATGAAATAGAGTTCTTCTGTTTATCCTAACTCGAAGACCAAATAAAAGAATAACAGGTAAACAGCAGGAACCGATGTGTTATGCACGGTTCTTAACTGCTGTTATGTGGATTGGTCTCCTGAGTTGGGCAATTAAGATGCCGTGCATATTTTTTATAACTCAAAAATATGCAGGTATGATTGAAATCGTTTTAGTCGTAATCATTGTCTTATTGTTTATTGTTATTATTGTCTTGGCGAGGTCTCTGAATAATATAAAAAAACTTGCCAATAATAGACTCATGTTTATTAAAGATTGTCTTGATCTATTATATGTATTTAGCAATGACTCACAATCTTTTCATAATCGTTGCAAGTCATTAGTACATATTAGGCAATTAGCCAGGTATAATATCGTGAGTTGGAAACCACCATGTGCTCATTTTAGGAAAAAATGGCATAAAATGTCGACGTCAGAAAAACAGTTTATTTGTTTAATGAATGCTGGATTCTCAAATAGGGAATTATGTACTATTTTTCAGGTTGGCAAGATTAGTTCAATTTATGTAAAATATCATCGTATAAAATCTAAATGATTATTGATGTATTTTATACCGTAATTTATAATTATTCTTGTGAGTAGGACGTACTCGATAATGAGTGTAGTTAAAAGATATTTTTTTGTAGTAAAAGGCTAAAAAGACAAACCTGCCCCGTGTCGGGTTAGGAATAGACATCTTATAATTGCTTTTATGGCAGTTCGACATTCGTTCTGAAGCTAACGTGGTTATACATTGACAAACTAAAAAGGTTGAAAGATGTCTTTGGCTTGTCCTCAAAATGTCTATTCCTGAGACTGTAAATTAAAGTGTGTCTGTAAAGTTAATATTTTCTTTTTCCTTTACTTGACACACTTTAATTTACAGTCTCCTATCCGATAGTTCAGGTCCTCTCCCATCTAAATTTAAGAAGCGGTTAGGTTGCTGCATATACCAGCAATCCGCTCGCTCCTGAGCGGTGGTTCTTGTATACTATAAATACGATGATAGAGTGAACATAGGGCTTCAGACCAAAGCTAGGATGTCTAAATCCGTTGACTTTATGATAGTTTATTCCTAGTCAGGAGTGTTTTAATATACATCTTATAAAGATACAGATATTCCTTGTGATCTGTCTCGACGGTTTTCGTCTGTTAATTTAATAAAAATAGCGAATCAGATGCTTTCCAAATGAATTTGTCTTTAAATAAGCCATTCTTACAATTTCCGTGTTAATGTGTTGATTATCTGGAAAATATTTATTTTTCATCCTTACTTGAACCTTCCAACGTAAATAAAAAGATAAGATAAGTATATGTATATGTTTTTTATTTGCCAACTATTTGATAATAAAATATTTAGGTTATTGAATGAAAGGTCTAATTGGGAGCTAAAGTGCCATTGATAATTATATCTTTGTCATAGATTGATTTGAACTTTTATCACCATGATGAGATTTTTACTATTTATGATTATGCGTAAACAGCTGCGAGCGTTTTCTTTGCCAGAATTGCTGGTTGTACTTGTAATTATTGGTATATTAGTCTTAATTGCACTACCCAATCTTATGCCGCTCATCTCTCGAGCAAAAGCTACTGAAGCACAACAGCAGCTAACATATTTGCACACATTACAGAAATCAAATTTTTATACATATTCTCGTTATTCTGAATCGCTTGAGGAACTAGGCTTTGAGCAATCCAAATTAGTTACGGATGGCGGACAAGCAAACTATTATATCGAGATAATTGAGGCCTCAGAATATAGTTTTCGAGCGAGGGCAACGGCTGTTGTTGATTTTGACGGGGATGGGGTATACAATGTTTGGGAAATAAATCAAAATAAGGAACTAAAAGAAACGGTAAAAGACTAATTTATACATGCCTTTATTTATGCTCAGCATTTTAACGATAGTTGATATTGGTTTGTATAGTAGAATGATGCCTATACTAACAATAATACCATTGATTGTTAGTGATATTAAAACAAGGCGAATTAAAGTGCGAGAGCTATTCTTTTATGGCATTATGGCATTAATTGCAGGATGGTTTGATGGAGGTTGGCACGATGTGTTACGAAATATAGCTGGAAATATATGCACATTAATATTTCTTGGTATATTAATAACCAGTTATTTATACTTGCGTAGATTACCTGTTTTGCAGTCTGTTGGATGTGGTGATATTTTTTTTCTTTTAACTAGTTCGCCTCTTTTTACTCCTATGGACTTTATTCGTTTCTTAATAATAGCATGTTTTATCTCACTCGTGTGGTGGTTTTGTTTGACTCATCATAGACGGGTTACGGTACCATTTGTTGGTACTGCGGGTATTACTCTTATCGGAGTACAATGTTTCAATTGGATTCGCATATGGCTACAGTGACACATATTCCCACGGAAGTTATTCGATTATTGTCTGTTGTAGAAATAACAGACTACCATCTTGTCCCTTTTGAACGAAAGAATGATTTTATCCGCTGTTATGGCGAGATCGGTCATGATTATGCAACAGTGATAGAAGAGTTGGAGGTACTTTATGGCTGGCATGTTGAAGTCGTATTACTTGAAGAAGAAGAATATCATCATTTAGTATTACAATATTATCGAGCCGCCTCCATCGAAACATCGTCTTTGCAGACTTGTGGACTGAAAAATATTTCTTCTGGCCCAGGTTTCTTAATAGCACTTATTGGTGAAGCGTATCATGATTATGCCAGTGATATTCATATTGAGCCTTATGAAGTTCGATGCCGTATCCGAATGCGAATCGATGGAAAACTAATGGAACGTTACGTTATAGAGCGAATACAGTATGCGCCATTGGTAAATCAAATTAAGATTTTGGCTAACATGGATATCGCGGAGAAAAGGTTACCGCAGGATGGCCGAATCCTTTATGATCAAGATGGTGTAAAATTCGATGTGCGTGTTTCTATCCTACCAACTAATTATGGCGAAAAGGTGGTGCTCCGATTGTTAACGCGTCATGTGGAATTATTGGATCTTGGTAACCTTGGCTTTTCGGAGCAGCAGTACAATGATTATTGTTGTGCCATTGCTCGCCCTTTTGGAATGGTGCTTATTTGCGGCCCAACAGGGTCGGGTAAGAGTACGACACTTTATGCTACATTGCGTAAATTAAATCGGGTGACGGACAATATCCTTACTATTGAAGATCCTATCGAATATACGCTTGAGGGTATTAATCAGGTACAACTAAAAGAAGATATTGGACTTACATTCGCTGCAGCATTAAAAGCTTTTTTAAGGCAAGACCCTGATATAATCATGTTAGGAGAGATTCGGGATGGTTTAACAGCGGAAATGGCTGTAAGATCATCACTTACAGGACATCTGCTTTTTTCTACGATTCATACAAATACGGCATGGGGTGCTGTTGCACGTCTGGTAGATATGGGAGTACATTCTTACCTGGTTGCCGATACGTTGGTAATGACCGTGGCACAGAGGCTTGTGAGGATGCTGTGCCCGCATTGTAAGCGCAAGGTTGATGTGACTCATGAAGTGAGTAAATTATTACCTGATCACATATTTGAGAATTATTATGAAGCTGTTGGTTGTGAACATTGTTTTTATGTGGGGTATATGGGACGCCGAGCTGTATATGAAGTCATAACAATGGATGAGGGGCTTGCTAAAGCGGCACGTTCTGGTCGATCAGATGTTGCGCCATTATTGGCTGAGAGAGATATTGTATCCCTTAGGGATGCAGTTGTTGATCTGTTTTTACGGGGCGAAACTTCTCTTGACGAGTTAATACCATTGCTTAATTATTAATCTATATGAAAAGATATACTCTCATATTTTTACTTTTGTCATGTATATTTATGCATAAGGGGCAATGTTCTTTAGCTTCTAATGCTCTTAAAACGAGCTGCATATCAAATAAATTGTATAATTCGTATGCCATAATAAAATCAGATACTCTATCAGCAATCGTAAATAATCCAGAGATATCCCGTTTGGGTGCTCTTGATAGTACTTTGTCGATGTTGGTGAAGCGAGATTCGACCTATGCAAAAGAAGTGGATGTAACGACAGAGGGTCTCCCTTTGGCTGAATTATTACGAAATATTGCTCGGGTTAGTGGTGTGAATCTTTCAGTTCGTAGTGTGGAGAATATTCCGGTGTCATGCAATTTTGTTCGAGCCAGAGTGGATGATCTGATACGTTTCCTATGCAGAGAATATCATCTAGATATTATCGCCTTGGGAAATATTGTATCCATTTTTCCAGCCGCTGTTGTCCCGGCACCACAACCTGAACCTGATGTGGGTTATAATATGTCGGATACAACATTAAATTATAATTTGAGAGATGAAAGTCTTATTGATGTAGCAAAAAAAATAGGACAACTTACAGATCATAATATTATCGTAGCTAAGTCGCTTTATGATTACAAAGTGTCAGGTTACGTTAAACGTATGCATCTAGCTGAGGCTATACAAACACTCGCAGAGATAAATGGGTTACAAGTGGAGCAGAAGTCTTCAAAAATATGGACCTTTTTTCGCGAAATGTCCGATTTAGAAAAGACAGCATTAAAACCCTCTTATGTTCGGCATAGACAATTTTCGTCGGACGAAATATTAATTGATTCATTAGGACGTATTACGGCGCATATTACTCGTGGTAATGTTCAAGATATTCTTCTTGATCTTTGCGAGAGCCTGGATCTCAATTATCATTTTCTGTCACCCATTAATTGTACAGTGGGAATTTGGGTGGATAGCATTGATTTTGAAACCTTACTTTCTGTATTACTTAAGGGATCACCGTATTCTTATTATTGCGAGCAAGGAATTTGGGTCTTTGGCACAACGAAGACGGATGAACTCACTTCTGTCACGATTACTCAATTGGTGTTTAGGAGCGTATCTATTCTTGAGGAAATAATTCCAAAAGCCCTCAAACAAAAAGTGGAGATTAAAACTTTTCCCGACTTAAATGCATTGATTTTTTCTGGTGATCAGCGAGATATAGCACGCGTAGAAACCTTTGTCAAATCAATAGATAAACCGGTGCCGATGATTACTATGGAAATCATTATTGCAGATGTGACAAAGAGTGATCTCCGTGAAATAGGTCTTAGTGCTGGCATTGGTAAGACCTCGACTCAGACATCGGGGGTACTTGGTCCAGGCGTAGAGATGATGTATAGCGCAACTGCTGTTAACAGTCTATTACAACGTATTCGTGGAACCGTGAATCTCGGACGTGTCACACCCAACTTTTACTTGAGTTTACAAGCATTAGAAGAGGATGGGACAATTCGACTGCAGTCTACGCCGAAATTATCTACACTTAATGGGCATTGTGCAACGCTCACTAGCGGAGAGACTCAATATTACAAGGAAATCCAGAATAATTATTATGGAACACAAAATCCTATACAATCAGAGTCATATACTTGGAAGAGTGTAGATGCAAATCTTGCAATAAAAGTTACGCCTTATGTTTCGAAAGATCGACAGATTACTCTAGAGATAGAGTTTGAGCAGACCGAATTTACAGACAGAGTCGAAGAAAATGCACCACCAGGGACGGCTACCCGAAGCTTTAAATCGATCGTGAAGGTTCGTAATGAAGAAATGGTATTATTGGGAGGACTTGATCGTAATACGATGGAGAAATCATCGCGTGGAATCCCATTTTTAGCCAAAATACCTATCATCAAATGGTTTTTTGGTAAGGAAAAACGAAATAAAGTAGAGCGGACATTAAACGTATTTATAAAACCGTCTGTAGTTGATTGATTTATGTGTATTGTATTATGAATATGATATCTCGTATCCTTGGCTCTATTCATATTTTGGAGGTAATGTTGACTGCTGATGGTTACACTATACACTCATGGTATTGTAAATATAACAGTACTCCACAAAAAATCGATTGGAATCCGAAAATGATAGCTAAACATGTTGTTGCTATAACTCTTGCTGGATCTGGGGTGATTTCCAAACCAATAACTGCTGTTAATATTATAACTCGTATACAATCTGATAAGGAAACTTTTATATGGAGTGAGTATGATGGGATATTTTCCTTTGTTAGAAGAGAAAAATTATGTGTCTTATTTAAAGACCTGACCGATATCGGTATTTATCCACAGAGATATTTGGTTGCTGTAACACCTGAAACTGCAGCTCTTATTGTAGGCCAGAGTTTTCATTGGAAAAAACTTATGTATTGTACACCGGAAGGATCAGCCCTAACTCAAGTAGTTATTGGACGAATAAAATTTCCATTATTAGGTTTTATCCTATTTTTATTAGTTATAAATATTTTACTTTCCTCGTCTCTTGTGTCTCAAAGGCAGACTATGCAAGAAGAGCTCGTGCTTCGAAAACGTACCCAAATGAAACAAGGCGAGATAGATAGCCAGAATCGAGAATTGTTAGAGTCCTTTTCTTTTTTGCCTAAAATGTCATATACTGTTGTATGTGATCGTATTGCAGCGGCTGTACCTGCGACAGTGAAATTAACCGCATTAGAGATGGGATCATTTGAAGAACGATCCGAAAAGGGCGAACTTTTGCCAAACTCGAGGAATGTTGTTAGTGTATGTGGTGAAGCAAAAACATCACAAGCTCTCTCTGATTTTATTGGATATCTATCAAAAGATGGTTTGTATGATAAGGTGCAACTTGCAGAAGCGAAACGTTCGAGTAATGAGAACTTGCTGTTTTTTAAGATTGTAATCAACTTATGAAAGTGCCATATCAATATCGTGGGATAATGTTACTTGTATTGTTTATTGTTGTACTACCATGGGTTGTATGGCATTTTGCACTGCATAATACATTTATAACATGGCGTGATTGTCGATACCTAGCACGAAAATTAGAAGTTGCAGAGTCTCTTCCGTCTAAATATCAAAAACCAATCAAAGATTATACAAATATCCCTGAATTAATTCTTTCAGGCGGACTTCTAGATTCATTGAGAAGGTACATTTCTGATAGAGATGTAAAGGTTGTAGGGTATGAACCACAAATAACAGAAAAACAAGGTAGTCTTGAACTTCATGTAGCGCGAATAACATTAGATGGGAATTTTAAGGATTTATTACGCATGACATATACTCTCGAAAGTATGCCGTTTTGCCGATTACGTTCAATGGGGTGGACTGTATATACAGATCATCGGCGGAAGCAAAAATTTTTAACATTGATAATATATGTGGAACAACTTATAATGGAGAGTAAAATATGAAACCACTTTTATGTTGTTTTATTTTATGTATCGTTGCGTGTGGTGTGCTGGAAGAAGATATTTCCGACAATCAGATTCGATTGATGGGGCCTTCAAGATGTGCAGAAGTACCAATAGGCATAGTTGAATTCAACTGGGAAGCAGTGCCGTATGCATTAGGGTACGAAGTTATTCTGATGTCTCCTAAATTTAATGAGGGGCGTATAATTGCTGATACGGTGCTTTGGGCTGATACTTTAGACCGTCCGTCTTACAAGTGCCAGATTGAACTTGAACGTGGAATCTATGAATGGAAAGTCATGGCTTTTAATTCGGGCTATATGACACATTCTGAGGTACGAACTCTTATTGTAACAACATCAGAAAAGCTAGAATATTAGATCCGTAAATAGGAGGTTAGTTTATGTTAAATTTTTAAAAGAAGATAATGAAATCCCAATGGACAATATACCTACTTTTGATTATAGTATTGATGGTATGGGGACTTGTAGCCTGGAAAATCTTCATGCCTAATCGAGAGATCGTGCAAGTATCAACGTTAGAGAGGTTTATCCCGGTGTCAACATCTGCTACGCGGGATACATTACGACTAAATTATACGGATCCATTCTTGAAAGTTGACACTCCATCAAAGGTTATATTGCAGGCTAATGTTCGGGACTCTAAACAGAGCCGTTCTTCACGAGAACGTTTACAGTTCGTTCATATAGGAGTAATTTCTGTTCCTGGACGACAATTACATATTGTAACCAATGAGAATAATCGATATGAGTTAGAAAAGGGAGACACAATTGCATGTTTTCGCCTTTGTAATTATGATGCAGACTCGATTTATTTTGAAAAAGGAGGCGTGATATACGGTGTAAAACGATGTGAGTGAGTGTGCTATTATCGGCATATAATTTTAAATTTATAGATAGATTGAAGAACCTTGTTGAGCATATTTCTAGAGCTAGTTTATTGGGCTCAATACTCCCTATAGCTATAGTCGCATCTCTCATTATGTTAATAGCCTTGTCTGGTTTATTGTTAATCTGGGAGCGTGGAAAACTTATATATCTTCAGGGGCAACGATATAAACAAGCTAACGCTGATGTAGAGTCAGCTTATGTTCTATATCGGTTACATCCGGATGACAAGGAATTGACGGCTAAAGAAGGGTATTGTCTCTCAAATTCTAGGCCATACTCCCTTGTTCGTGTATATCGTGAACAATGGGGACTTTATGAAGCAGTTCGAGTTGAGACAGCGGATTCCCTTGCGATAGCATGCCGCCTATTGGGCTTGGAGCCAGATATGAGGTACACTCTTTATTATTTGGATAATCGGCAATCTGTTACACTTGCGGGTAGAACTGAATTGCAGGGGATATTGTATTTGCCGCAAAATGGTGTAAAATATGGTCGTATAGGTTCGGAGAACTTTTCCGGTAGGAAAATATCCGACCAGGCAATTCAATATTCTAGAAAAGATTTTCCTACTTTGGATTCTAATGTATTAAACTGTTTCGACTCACTTTGGGCTAGAGAAAGATTTTTGATTCCTACAAGAACCCCCAATAAACTTGTCAAACCATTCTATTTGGGCGCGACTGAGTTTATTCGAATAGATGATTCCGAGATTTATGATTGTATACTAAAAGGACGAATCATTCTTTATGCTGATAGTATATATATTGACTCCTCGTGTTGTATAGAAAATCTCATCATTGTCGCTCGAAAAATAGTTGTTGGCAAAGGGACCCATATCTCTGCACAACTGTTTGCACGTGATACGGTTATCGTTGAGTCGAACGCTGAACTTAGCTATCCTTCGGGAGTATGGTGTACAAAGTATATCGAATTACAGGAGCAATCTGAAGTGAATGGTTATGTAATGATTTGTACTGCAAAGCAACAGGATCAACTCTCTATTTGTTATCGGCAAGCTCGTATGGCTCGATTACGGGGATTGCTTTGGGTTAATGGCGCAGCACAGGTGCAGGGTATTATTGCCGGATGTGTAGTGATTGGGCGAGCTATATATTATACAACTCAAGGTTATTATAAAGACATGTTTTGTGATTTTACGTTACTTGAAAATTCTGAATTTGGGCTTCCGATTGGAGTCGGACTGAGTACTATGCGTAGAAAGGAGGTTGCATGGGTAGAATGAATCCGAGAATGATTATTGCACGACTGCATACGCTTCAAGGTTCATCTCTGTTAGAAACAGTTGTAGCGTCGGGTCTGTTTTTGATAGTTTTTATGGGAGTTCTCTCAGTTTTACCTCAATTGTCGGTAGATAAAAATGAAGTGTTGCATATTGCGGAAGCAGAGTATCATATAAGATGGATATTTGATAAATATGCAAAGAGTATATGGCATTCTGGTGAATATGTCGAGAGATATGACTGGGGAACTATAACGGTGCAATTATCCTCCTATCAAAATTTTTCAGATGTGCGACGAGTGTCAGTTGCAGCATGGATTGAAGGAAGTCGAGAATGGATCTTAAGGGAAAAGATCTTAGAGTTGACAGAATAAAATTATATGTTTAGTAATTCGTCAAATATAAGCTGTTTCAGAAAACAATATGGGGCTAGATCCTTGGGAAACTCTTTATTGTATGGATCGACTCTTGTCGAGGTTTTAATAATGATGCTTGTTTCAGGGATCGTCTTACTCGTCGTAATGGATGGGCTCCTATTATTCTTTCGATTACAAACTCGACAAATGGAAACTTTATTTGTCTCGGGATTAAGTCTGAATGGTTTGTATAGAACAGAACAACTCATTTCGTCTGCAGATAGCGTAATAAAAGATCATTGTTGCTTGGATAAAAAAGATACTTCGCTACAAATATGGCGCAATGGGCGCATGTCAACATTGCAACATAGTGATTCTGTATTACTATTTAGGGATAATATATTCATTGATACTCTGTTGCATGGTGTGTCTGCATTAAACCTTATGAGGTACGATATAGGCGTAGACTCTGTGTCTATATATTTTAGTGCTGGTGTTACAGTACGTTTTCCAGTTTTATTGTCTGCATGGAATCATTATAGGATAAAAATGAGAGATAATGAAGATGGTTATGAATATAAGGAGAAATAGATTCTCGGACAATAAAAGAGAATTGTTTTATACAGAGTTATGTGCTTTGTTGACCGCAGGTCTTGATTTCTCGCAAGCCTTTCGTTTATTAATTGATGGTGAGAAGAAAGGCACACAAGTAAAAAAAATATTAGAACAAATCTTTAAAAATGTGGTTGCCGGTGCTGCTTTATGGCAAGCGATGGAGCACAGTGGGGAATTTTCTCGTTTAGAATATGGAGTAGTGCGTATTGGTAATGATACAGGTAAACTGACAGAGACTCTAGAATTTCTTGGTGACTATTTCCATAAGCGGATATCACAACGTCGGATGATCTCTTCGGCTGTAAGCTATCCATTGATAATACTTGGTATAACCATAGTGGTTGTGATGTTCATGCTAACTGTTGTCGTTCCTATGTTTGAGGAAGTATACGCTCGTATGGGGAGCGAGTTGCCTGTATTAACTCGCTGGATTATTATGATATCGAGTGAATTGCCTATTCATATATTATGGACCATAGTCGTATTGGGAGGTGTGGGATTAGCCTATTATGTAAATCGGAATAGTGACAATGTACGTCGCTGGGTGTCATATGTTTTATTGTATTTGCCTATAGTAAGTACTATTATTCGTAAAAATTGTGAGGCACAGTTTTGTCGCCTGCTTTACTTGCTTGCTTCATCGGGGGTACCATTACTTACAAGTATAGAAACTCTCTCTAGTGTTATTGGATTCTATTCATATAAGAAATCTTTTGAGGATATAGCTAAAGGACTTGAGCGTGGAAGCACATTTGCGAAAGAAATTTCGCTATTCCCTGATTTATATGACATCAGGCTTGCGGCGCTGGTTCGGGTGGGAGAAGAGACCGGGCGCCTTCCAGAGATGCTTCATCGTCGTGCAGAAACACTTGTTAATGAACTAGAATATGTAATTCGCCGTATTGGAACATTGCTTGAGCCTCTATTAATACTCTTAGTGGGAATCCTTGTCGCAGTGATTTTGATTGCCATGTATATGCCAATGTTTTCATTAGGCGGGATTATGACATAAATAAAATAAGAACCCTATTGCTAACCTAAAACAACTAACCATGAAAAAAACAATGAATCATCGCTCGGTAATTGTCGTTGCAATTACTGTTATTGGGATCATGGCAAATTCGTCATGTCCACTTATGGCGCAAAATGGGATTGGATATAAGACGCCTCCATCTCTTTCGGATACTGTGGGTTATTATCGTATGTCATCAGCCGCCGCTGAAGATGAAGAACAGGATCCATTTGCCGTTCAAGTTATCCCGCCTTCTCCACAGTCGACAATTTACCAAAAGTATTTGGACCATAAAGTTGATGAATGTACGGGAATCCCGGCAATATCTATTCCCCTTTATGAAATTCAGTTGAAGGAATTGACAATTCCTATAACGTTGTCTTATCATGCTTCAGGGGTAAAAGCTTTTCAATATGACGGAGATGTAGGTGCTGGTTGGAGCGTTAATGTTGGAGGGTATAAGGTGCTGCGGACCATTTATGGTTTGGAGGATGAGTGTTATCCACACTATGATGACAATGGATTGGGGAATTATGCTTCGGTTGATGTGTCAAGTTCATCTGCAGAACGAAAAGTACGAGATGAGTATCTCCAATTGCTCCAATATACGCAAGACTCTGAGTATGATCATTTTTCATATATCTTACCAACGACGTCAGGAGAATTTATCCTTCAAAATGGGGATGATCCAGAGAGTATTTCTGCATTAATAGCTGGTCCGCAACAAGATATATTCACTTTTGGAGAACCTAATGAATTTTATGCTTTTCGAACAATAACCATAACGGATGACCAAGGTACCGTTTATACGTTAGGAAATAACAATACCCGAGAAGAAGCTCATAACGAACGTTCTAGTGTCGTTGGGTGGCCGTTGAATAGAATGACAACTCGCTATCAGGAAGAGATAACGTTTGAATATGAGAAATATGTGACGCCATTAAATGCGCGGAAAGTAGATTGTATTATGTATACAGAGGCTCCTTACTATATCAATTATATACCATATAATCCACCTTATAGTTGGTGGATTAGAGGTGCTGACCTTCCATATGTAAAAGAGAGTGATTATCAGGACTATAATTCAATGTTGATATCAAAGATTACGACGCCTGCTTGCAGCATCCACTTTATTCGTCGTAAGATATCCCATAATGATACGGACAATAAGTCCAAGCATCTCATTTCTGCAATTGAAATCTATGATGTCTCTAGCAATCTGGTTCGAAGAATTAATTTCGATCACATTTTGGTAACAGGAAACAATAATGATCACAATCTCCTTCAGAAGATTACAATAGAAGGAAATAATTCATCGTCCGCCTCAGAAGTATATAGTTTTACTTATTACGACAAAACCTCGGGGGTTCCCGATCTTTGGGGGTACGGTGGTATAGGAAATTCGATGTGCGAGGCATTTAAACAGATCCCTTTGCTATATGAGAAAGTTCGAGAAGGAATAGGTACGGTAAATGATACATATACTAATATTTATGATAAAATGGGTTATCAGAATTTAGGCCTGTATAACCTATCCTTCAATAATCGATATGTTCGTGATGTCCCAACTGTGGACTATTCTTTAAAACGGATCACTTATCCAACGGGAGGTTTTACCGAATACGAATATGAACCGCATAGTGATGACCATGGATACAAGATTGGAGGATTGAGAATAAAAAGAATTTCTTCTAAACCAGAGGAAACAGCCTCGGCTGTTGTTACGGAGTATCAATATGCGGATGCCCGGTTTGAGCTAACGCTTGGCAGTGATGATTTTGTCGACGATTTGCATACGATTGGTTTCTGGCATCCAGAGATCATAGAGTTGCCATATCTAATTTATAGTTGCGCAAGGACAGTCCGATTCTCCACATCTCCGACCAATGAAACTTTACTTGGTTATAAGGCTCAATATGGGAAAATTACAAAACTGAGATATAATCAGAAGAATGGAGAATATGAAGGTAAAACAGTTTCAATATATGGACATATTCCAATTGATGAGCAAACCTTTATCTCAACGACTGCTCACATTACTCCTTTTTATAATGATGGATCTTATAATCTTCAGATTCCAACCAGTAATACTTGGAGTCGTGTTTTATGGATGGATACAAATATGGGGTATTCTCCAGTATTGACTGAGCGGATTTATTATGATACCAATGAAAAAGTCATTCGAGAAGAAAATTATTCGTATACGGATATCTGCGAAGGCATCTTCAAGCAATTACGTCTTAAAGAACGCATACAAGTGAATAATGTAGCAGCTATAGGCGAAGTCTACGATTATATCTCATTTCGATATGATCATGCCGAGTATGATTTGAAACTGGGTTTTTATCGATTAAGTTCCAAAACGGTTACGGATCATACAGATAATGGCCCCGTCGTTTTCTATGAAGATTATTTATATAATCAGAATCATCGTATTACCCGTAAGAACGCGAGTGATTTTTCGGAGTCTTATCTTTATCCTGAAGATCTTACAGATCAGATTTATCGCGATATGGTTGCAGATAATATTCTTGCTCCCGTAATAGAATTGACAAAATATGATTCAGGTGAATCATTAGAGAGAATAGCTAAGGTTAAAACGCAATATGGGAGTTGGAATGGGATTTACTTACCAGTTTCTGTACAATCTAGTGTTCCTCCATCGGAGTATAGGGATGAAGTAACATTTGATAGGTATGATAATTGGGGCAACATAGTTCAAACAACGACCATAGATGGCATTAGCACTGTATATATCTGGGGCTATTATGGCCAATATCCAATTGCAAAAATTGAGAATGCCACTTTTGAGCAATTGATATCAATTATTCCACAAACGACTCTTGATACTATTGCATCCCGATTAGAACCATCTGCTTCGGATCTATCCTTAGTGAATAGCCTACGAAGCAATGCAGGGTTGGCTCATGCTGCGGTTTCGACTTATACCTATCAGCCTCTTGTCGGAATGCTCACGGCGACTGATCCGGCAGGTATTCAGACATCTTATGAGTATGATGCATTAGGGCGATTGATACGTATCCGAGATGGAGATGGCCATATAGTAGAAGAATATGAATATCATTATATGTCAAAGTAATAAATAAAAGGAATTATGAAAAAGATAATTAGAAACATAGGGATACTGGTTATATTATTGTTTGTAAAAGCCTCTTTAGTGTATTCCCAGCAAATTTATACTCCAAGTTTTCATATAGAGGCATCAAATATTACGCCTAATTGCAATACTGCAAACTTTACTGTTGAACATTCGGAGGTATGTAATGATGAATTTGTTTGCGCCGGAGTGGTTGCTGTAGAGAATACTGATTTTGTACAGACCTTTCTTCCGTATCAGTATGGAGTATCACCTCAACACCTCAGTTTTACAATCTCATATGATGGGGGCGGATATCCAAGGTTTTTACTTTTATTGAGTAGTGTTATATATAAAGTGGTTGATTTTCAGCCAAAAACGGAGGGGCATTATATCGTTGCCTTGGATGAGGCCCTGGCCAATGGATATGAAAGCTATTTGGCAAGTACTCATCAAATACAATTCCTCTTTTTTGTCGTTGATGAAGAACATAAAAATACAATTGTTACAAGTCCTGCTCAATTGTTTGTGCCAGATCAACAAATATGTGTGCCTATGAATGGAACATTTTCGTTTAGTTTAGAAGCTACATACGAACAAACTGGATATTTTCCTGATTTGAGTCCTATAGATCCAGGCCCTGTTTCATCGGATCAAAGTTATGTTCGTACCCGAATCATAACGACTGAAACCGGAGATTCACATATAGATGAGTATACTTATTATGATGGTTTGGGACGTCCAATGCAAACGATTCAGAGAGGTATTACTCCATTGGGTAACGATCTCGCAGTTCTGCAGCAATACGATGTATTTGGACGAAAATCCCGCAGTTGGTTGCCTGTCCCCATCTCGGAGAATAACGGAGCCTATGTGCCATTGGTTCGAATTATGTCTGAAGCCAGGGATATGTATGATGATCGGAAAGCCTATTCATATCCAATATACGACTCGTCGCCACTGGATCGTGTGATGGTACAATATGGACCGGGCGAGAAATGGCAGGTAACAGGACATGCGCAAAAGGTGCAATATTTGACAAACGACGAAACGGATTCGTTGAAATGTCTCCGTTTTACAGTATCTGATTATGGGCCGACGGATACGGTCGTGGTAGTGACAGGTGCAGGCCGATATTCTCCATGGGAGCTGTATGTTAGGCGGATGGAGGATGAGGACAGAAATGTTGTTTTTGAATTCCGAAATAAGCGAAATCAGATTGTTTTGACCAGGCAAGTCTTGCAGACCGATGCTGATCGGGAGTTTATGGATACCTACTATTTATACAATTCAGCCGGAATGCTTCGAGCGGTGTTACCTCCTATGGCTTCAATTTCTATGCAAGGAGAAGGAACATGGTCAAGCGATACGTCGAATATTTTACGTCAATATGCATATCTTTACAGATACGATATGCGTAATCGTTGTATTTCCAAACGGTTGCCGGGATCTGATTGGATACGAATAGTTTATGATCGTACAGATGCTCCGATTTTTACACAAAACGGAGCGCAGCGTCTTCGCGGCGAATGGGCTTTTGCAATTCCTGACATATTTGGCCGTACGGCGTTATCTGGAATTTGTTCTAACGTGTTGAATGCCGGATCATTGGCCGCAGTGTCTGTGCGGGCTGTTCCGACGAATGATGAGGCTGAGGCTTTTGCCGGATACGATATTAGTGGTACGATACTTTCTTCTCCCCATCATGTATCCGCATATTACTATGATGATTATGACTTTTTAGCTCTTTCGGAATTTTCGAATAAAGACCTGGAATATGATGATTCGGGAGTAGATGCATCGTTTCTCACCCGCTATGGTAGTGATGCAGAGGGCTATAAACATACGGGCTTGCAGACAGGAAGCCGTATGGCAATCGTCTCTGCGGATCCAGATATGGACTCATGTCTGTATGTTGCTACATATTACGATAAGAAGAAGCGCCCCATTCAAAGCCGAAACTATGGACATCATGGGAAAGATCATGAGTACCTTGTTTATACTTTCACGGGGCAACCATCAGTTTCAAAGCATGTATATCCGGGAGATTGGATTGTGACTACCGAAAATGATTACGACCATGCGGAACGTTTGCGGGAAACTACGATCGAAGTAGATGGCCCTTCCGGATCCCATGCCGGCACACGTATTGGATACGCTTACGATGAGTTGGGCCGGCTGGCTTCAAAGACTTATGGAACGGGAGATTCGCCGTTGCAGATCCACTATACGCATAATATGCATGGAGAGTTGGTCCAGCAACAAAGTGATCGCTTCTGTATGTCGTTAGCTTATGAATCTCCGCTGTATGTCGCACCGTCTTATTCGGGGAATATTGTGGAATGGACGTGGCAATATGGAGATGGAGATGAGAATACCTATGCTTTTTCTTACGATAATCTATCCCGTCTTACAAATACGAAACAGTATTTGGACGGAACATGTGTTGATAGGTTTGTGGAACAAGGGATAGCCTATGACAGAAATGGAAACATGCTGTCTCTTGACCGGTCGAGAGGAGACGGGACGGGATCGGATTTTTCCTATATGTATGAAGGGAATCGACTTGTATCTCTGGTGGATTCCGGGGAGAATTATTCTTACACATATGATACGAACGGAAATCTGATCCATGATGGAGCCAATAATCTCGATATTACATATAATGATCTGAATCAAATCGAAAAAGTGAATCGCGATGGGGCAGTATTGGCAAATTATTCCTATCTTGCAGATGGCACAAAGTTCTCGGCTACTGATGCCGACGGAAACGGCCTCTATTACCTGGGCTCTTTGGTATACGAACGCTCTTCCTCGGGCCAATCGCTGGAACTGGAAAGTCTGGGATTCGACGGCGGGCGATTTATAAAAACCACCAGTGGGCTGGAACCCCGCTATTTCATTACGGATCATCTGGGGAGTGTGCGGGTTGTCGTCAATGATCAGGGTGAGGTGCTCGAGCAGAACGATTATTACCCCTTCGGGTTGCGGTGGGAGAATGCCGAGTCGCCGATAACAGACAATCGTTACCGATATAACGGCAAAGAGGAGCAGTCATTCGTCTCCGTCCCCTATATCGACTATGGCGCGCGGATGTATGATCCGAAATATGGTATCCGGTGGACCGGAGTCGATCCGCTGGCGGAAAAATATTATTCCTGCTCACCGTATGCTTTCTGTATGAATAATCCCATCCTATTGATAGATATAAATGGGGAAAGCCCCTACTATGATAAGCAAGGAAGATTGATAAGGGTTGATGAGTTCGGTTTTACGGGAGATATTTATATAATGGTAGATGGAAGTACGGAGCCGCTTCAAAAGGTATCCGGCTTAACATTAGAGGCGCAATCCAATATATTGACAGACGTAATGCAGCATATGCGTGATACGGATTTTTCGAAACTACATAATGGAAAAGTCTCGATTACAACAAATCGTATGATAAACGGGAAAAGAGTTACATACAATGATCCCTATGAATTTACATCGAGATATTCCACATTGATAAATGAGCATGGAGATATCATTATAACAACTATTGAGGGTTCATATCAAATAGATTTATATAATGTTGAGACTATCCAGAACTATTTAGGGGTTCACGAATATATCGGTCATGGACTAAAGGGATACTCGGGTGACAATAAGAATCATTGGAAAGCATATGACGACCAAATAAAACATCCAACATTTAACAAAATGCCGAAAGACTTACAGCGAGAAGTAATGGATCGTCGTAAAGAATATCTGTATCATGAAAATTACTCATTATATCAGAAAATATATGGGAAGGAATAAATTACTTCAGAGATCAAGGCATATTGTCGGAGTCCTGTTCCTTATTCTGCTGGCACCCTGCATCTGCCGGGCCGGGAACCAGGATTCTCTGACTGTTACCATCCAGGGCTTTGGTTTTGAGTGTTATCGTCCGCAAATTTCTCGGGATACACTGCATCTCCAGCCTATTGTCATGTATGTCGATATAAATATATGCAACAATACGGACCATGAGGTGTCAATAGGCTCGTACTGGCATCGTTTCGCCCCCGAAAACCGCAAATACGGCCGATTTGAACTGGTATATAATAAAAAAGATACGGTCGGGTTGTATTCCAATCATGCATCATTATACCGATTGTTGCCGAACCGGTCCATTCAGATGCATTTATATTATGAAGGCAACGACCTGTTTAAGCCGGACAAAATCTTGAAAACGATGGCTGTTACATGGCAAAACGACGGAGACACGGAGTGGATGAACTCTGATACGATCAAATATGTGCAGGAGATTATCGATGATTTGAAGATAGAGTTCATTCCTCTTGATGAAGATGGAATCGGAAAGATCGATATCCGTACAGTAATTTCTCCGGATATTTTTGTCCACTATGTTGATGGGGATTACACAAAAGCGATCGAGATGCGTAAAAACGGCTCAAGCTGGTATGGTTACCTCAAGGAGTGATGAGATGTTTTTTGTAGTGTCGATCACCCGAACAAAGGGTTCTGGTTGGACCAAAAAAGTATCAATGAAATCGTCCAGGTGGGAAAGGATAATATGATTGTAGAGGGGACGAAAAAAAACGCTTTTTGGGAATGGCTTACCAAATTGATTGGAGTAAAAAAATAAAGCGTATGATGAAAAAGTTCGTTAATCTATCCATCCTGATCATCGGGGCTGTTCTGACAGGATGCTCCGGACGCCCCCAAATCAGGGAGGGCTTCAACTATCCCGAAATGATCTCACCGATCTATTATCTGGATACGTTTCAGATTCAGAAGCCGTTGATCGTTTATATTGATTCGGATCCGTACATAACCTCCGAGGAGGTATTCAACCGGGTCGCGGACAAAACGACCCTGCCAAAGACTCATGGTGTGGCAAGATACTTTACACCAATGCTTAATAATTATAGATCAGGGGGCTATATCGCCGCATATGAAGAACCCCGATTTTTCAATAAGTCATTGAGTAATCTCTGGTATCAAAATCATTTTCTTTATTTTGAAAGAAATCTTAAACTGCTTGACAGTGTGCAGGGGGTGGCTGTTTATCGTTTTGAACGCGAGCCGCAGAACTTTCTCCTGTCCCTCATCGCGACGGAAGTGTATGAAGATACTCTGGGAGATGTTATCTATGGGATCGAGTATTCCAATGATTATATGCTCGCCATACTCCCCTTGTATTCCCGAAAAGACCGGGAGGCGATATATTATAAATGCTATTATTTAAGCGGGAACCATTGGATCTGACCGTTCGGACTCGGACGGTAGCCCGGCTCCGAAATTCTTTTGAGGAGGCCCGCCATTGATAAGACTGATATCAATGGCGGGTTCCTTTTTTGGCAAAATGTTCGTCCTGCTGATGGCGAAAATGTCGATTGCCGACACGGGTGGAAATAAACTCTGTTATCCGGAGTCTTTGCTGCGTCTTGGAAGATTCATTACCGTACGAGAATGCCGTGTGCGAATACCATAATCAAATGCCATTTTGGGACATTCTTCAACAGATTCTTTTGACTACGGAACTGATAACCCTGCCTCCATAATCATGTAATGTTTATGTAAGAATTATATTTTATAAACTAATGATATACAGCTAAATGATCCGCACTATGTAAGGTGCTCTCATCTCGGGATCTTGCAATGAATTCACTATCTTTGAGTGAAACAACCAGTAGCTGAATTCATGAGAAGGACTATCCATAGGACAACCGCAATCTCCCTGCTTCTTTTCGGCTGCGGATTCTTGCCTTTAACGGTACTTGGCCAGTCAAGCAATCCGTTGGCAGCCCGTCAGGTCGTGGAATCCAGCAGCCGTTATTATAAGCAGGCTTGTCAGGAGATCTCCGGCATGCTTGACGGAAAGTCCCCCGTAAGTATCCGTCGTGCCGTGTTTCTTGCGGAGTGGGCCTACCTGGATGGCAACCTCGATTATGGGGATTTCTGTCGAGGAATCGACACCACAGTCGCCTATTTGTATCGGTTCCTGCAGGTAAATGAGCTGGGGCGCTACAAAACCGGAAAGAACCTGGCTCTTACGGAATATTTCTTCCGGCCCTATTCGGGAAACGGATATCGGCCGTTTACCTATGACTTTCAGGATACGGGTGGAGAGACCGATTTTACCAAACAATTCGTATCGAAGGTCATGCGGACACACACGGGACAGTGTCGGTCATTGCCGATGTACTACAAGGTGCTTGCCGAGACCTTCGGAGCTGAGGCCAGCATCGCCTATGCCCCGGCTCATGTCTTTATCCGGTATCGGAACGAGGATCATCTGTATCCGGAAGATTGGGTGAACGTAGAGCTTACAACCCATCAGATCGTTCCGGAATCCTGGTACCGGGAGTATTTCGAGATTAGGGACGCCGCTATAGAAAGTAAGGTCTATCTGTCTCCGCTGACGGACCGGGAGACCGTAGCGGCTCAGCTTGCCGATCTTGCACTCGGCTATTTGAACAAATACGGAGTTTACGACGACTTTATCCGTCTCTGTGCCGAGAAGTCGCTGGAGCACTATCCGCAAAACCCCAAGGCCTGCATTATGTTGGGCAAATTCCTCGATGCCGCTCTTCTGGAACATCTGCAGGGTAACGGATACCGGGAGGATGACTATGTGCGGCAGATAACGGCTCGCTCGAAGGCCCTTTTCGAGCGCTTGAAGTTATTGGGCTGGCAGGAGATGGACGAGCCGCTGCAGAAGAAGCTCGAAGCGGGTAATGAGCAGGGCCGGCTCCAGCAG
>CASFSC010000014.1 GCA_949296995.1 uncultured Alistipes sp.
CGGAACAGATTTTTCCAAATACCAAATTTACAAAAGCCGTTGCTCTCTGCGGCAAGCCTTATCCTGTAAACGATCGTTACGGAATACCTGAAAAAATAATGTCCATAACATTACGAGGTATAATGGCTATGGGAACGGAACGCTTCAATAAACGTGCTTACGGTGAATCATGCGAAAGGCTCGCACAATTTCCCGAAACTCGGACAATGGAGGAAAAATATAACGAGCTGCAAACTTTAGCCCGTATGTCTTTGCAACCATATGCTCCCACCATCGAATGGGACAAAGCCATAATCGCCACACGCGACGTTATCTTTCCGAAACAAAATGTTGAAAATTATTGGCAGGATAAAGGAATTGAAATGGATATACCCCACTACCCTTTCGAAAAATCGACAATAGTTACAGAAAACCTATGACACAAGATAAGAACCTGTTAAAAAGTCGTTTTGCAGCAAACTTCCGCAGCTATAATGCCCTTGCGATTGTGCAAGATAAAATTTGCGACGAACTCATCAGAATAATGGCCGCAAATATTCCTGAAGAGTCAATAAAGTACGGCTTGGAGATAGGATCAGGAACAGGTTTTCTGACTCACAGACTTCTGACACAATTTCCGCAAACACAATGGCAAATAAACGACATTACCGAAGAGTCGCAGAAATATATTCAGAAATACACATCAGGATGTAATATTAACTATATATGGGGAGATGCTGAAACCGTCATTTTTCCGACAGGAATCGATCTGATTGCGTCAGCTTCCACGATACAATGGTTCGATGATATCGCCACATTTTTTCTCAAAGTAGGAATGCGCATGAATCGAGGAGGATTCATGGCAATCTCCACTTTCGGTAAAAACAACTTTCATGAAATAAAAACATTGACGGGCGAAGGCTTGTCATACTATACTCCTGATGAATTAAGTATCATGCTTGCCAAAGCAGAGTTCGAAATCATAATGATTAAAGAATATACGAAACAATTACTTTTCGACACTCCCACTGACGTACTACGACATATCAAAGCCACAGGAGTCAATTCCATACGCAAAACACGTTGGACCAAAGGTCGGCTGGCGCAATTCGAAACAGAATTTTATAAAAATTTCTCCATATCGGATCATACTGGCAAAAGAGAGGTTACTTTAACCTATCATCCGATTATCATTCTGGCCAAGAAGAAATAATTCGCATTCACGCATCAAAAATACAAGGAGCCCAAGCCCAGGTTGTAACATGCAAGTCCACCATTAACAATTCGTCATAAAAAGCTGACAAAAACTTTTTTCAAGCCCCAAAGTCACTAATGGTCCCCATACAATAAGTCTGCTTGAAAATTTTATTACGTTCAGGAGACGATTCCGTTCACTCACCCCAGGAAGCACGATCAAGACTCCGATACTGTATCGCCTCGGCAATATGTCCTGATTTTATGTTTTCAGATGAATCCAAATCGGCAATCGTACGTGCAACCTTAATAATGCGGTCATAAGCCCTCGCAGATAAATTAAGTCGCTCCATCGCCCTATTTAACAAACTGAGGGATTGATCATCGAGGTGGCAAAATTGCCGAAGTTGTTTGCTGCTCATCATAGAATTGGTATGGGTATTACTTCCTTCAAACCGTGCATGTTGAACCGAACGAGCTTTTATTATTCTTTCCCGTATTACAGCACTGCTCTCTTCCTGATGCATCCCCGACAATTCATTAAACGGAACGGGGGTTACCTCTATATGCATATCGATACGATCCAACATAGGACCCGAAATACGATTCATATATTTGAACACTGCCCCGGGCGAACATGTACACTCTTTGGTCGGATGATTATAATATCCGCACGGACATGGATTCATCGAAGCGATAAGCATAAAATTGGCCGGATATTCGACAGTATATTTGGAACGTGAAACAACTATTTTCTTATCCTCCATAGGCTGCCGAAGAACCTCCAACAAATTTCTACCGAATTCGGGAAGTTCATCCAGAAATAAAATACCATTATGTGCAAGAGATATTTCACCGGGTTGCGGAGAGGTACCTCCTCCCACAAGAGCTACTTGTGAAGTCAGATGATGAGGAGAGCGAAAAGGACGTGATGTCAACAACCCTCTATGAGAGCCCAATTTACCTGCAACGGAATGTATTTTTGTAGTTTCCAAAGCCTCTTTCAAAGTCATGGGAGGCATTATTGTAGGCAGCCGTTTTGCAAGCATGGTCTTGCCTGATCCCGGAGGACCTATCATTATTACGTTATGTCCGCCGGCGACAGCGATTTCAAGAGCTCTTTTCACATGGGCCTGACCTCTGACATCGGAAAAGTCCATATCGAATTTCAATGCATTTTGTGCAAACAGTCGGCGAGTGTCGATAAATACACGTTCCAATTCAATTTTCCCTTGCAAAAAGCCCACCACTTGAGCTATATTATCGACTCCATAAATTTCCAATCCATCTACAACGGCAGCCTCAACACTATTTTCCCGTGGCAATATAAACCCCTTAAATCCTCTTTTCAACGCTTCTATGGCGATAGGCAGAGCGCCTTTAATCGGCAATATGGAGCCATCAAGAGAGAGTTCTCCCATGATGATATATTTGGAAAGTTGTTTAGGATCAATCTGTTCGGTAGCACCGAGCATGGCAACTGCAATCGTAAGATCATAGGCTGATCCTTCTTTGCGTATATCGGCAGGAGCAAGATTGACCACAATCTTTTTGCCGCTCATCTTATATGAATTATTTTCAAATGCGGCACGTATACGTTCCTGGCTCTCCTTGACCGCATTATCGGGCAAACCGACAATGTACATACCTATCCCCGCAGTAATATTAACCTCCACAGCCACTATGATGGCATCGATTCCGGAAATGGCACTACCGTAGCTCTTTACAAACATTTTTCATATTATTTAAGGCTGCACACAATATAGATGCACACAATATACTTATAAAAATAAATATACAAAAAATATACACGCTATACACAATACAGCTTGCAAAATAACAAAAAAGATTCAAGGCAGTTTTTAAAAAGGCGACCCTTCGTCATCATCTCCATTGGAGGGATTAGCTCCAAAAGTACCCCCGAATGAATCTGATGCAGAATTCTTATAAGATCCGGACGGTATGCCGAACTCTCCATATCCTCCTGGATCGTTACCCAAGCCTGAAGAGCCCAATCCAGATCCTAATGAAGATGCGAATTCATTATTCATACTGCTATCCACGGCACTATAACCAAGATCATCATCATAATCCAAGAAACGGGCCTGTTCTTTACGGAAACTTAAATTTATGGTATCGACAGCACCATTACGATGTTTAGCCACAATAATTTCAGCCATACCTTGTGTAGGAGCTCCATCTTCATCCTGTAAGAGACCGTAATATTCCGGACGATGAATAAAAGCAACGAGATCGGCATCCTGTTCAATGGCTCCCGATTCACGAAGATCCGAGAGTTGGGGACGTTTACTTCCCGTACGAGATTCAACCGAACGGTTCAGCTGAGACAAAGCTATTATCGGAATATTGAGTTCTTTGGCAATGGCTTTCAATGAACGTGATATTGTTGCAACTTCCTGCTCACGATTACCGTTTTTACTGTCTATTCCGGCTGTCATCAACTGCAAATAGTCGATTATTATAAGCTGTATGTCATACTGAGTTTTAAGTCTTCTGGCCTTGGACCGGAATTCATAGATAGAAAGAGCCGGAGTATCATCGATAAATAAAGGTGCGGCCGAAAGAGGTTTTATAGAGGTTTCAAGATGCTTCCACTGATCTGGAGTCAACTGACCGTTACGTACATCGCGAGAATCCAAACCTGATTCGGCAACTACAAGACGCATCATCAACTGGGTAGCACTCATTTCAAGAGAAAAGAAAGCCACGCCTTTATCAAAATCAACCGCTACGTTACGGGCCATGGACAATACGAAAGCTGTTTTACCCATTGAAGGGCGGGCAGCTATGATAATAAGGTCCGAAGGCTGCCACCCGAGAGTGAGACGATCCAGGTGTGTAAATCCCGATGCAACACCACTGAATCCACCTTCACGTTTTGAAGCTTCCTCGATAGCATGCAAGGTTTTGGCAAGTATATCTTTTGATTTCTGGACATCTCTTTTAACATGTCCTTCGGAGACTTTGAAAATTTCTCCTTCCGCAAAATCGATCAAATCGGTAACATCTATCGATTCGTCAAAAGATTTTTTTTGAATCTCCGTAGCGACACGTATCAATTCCCGTTGCACATATTTCTGTGCTATAATTTTAGCATGAAATTCCACGTGTGCCGCCGAACCGACTTTCTGGGTTAGTTGTGCAAGAAAGGCCGCTCCCCCAACGGCAGAAAGTTTTTTCTGTTGCTTAAGCTTTTCTGTAACGGTATAAAGGTCTATCGGCTTGAGCTCCATCGAAAGCTCCACAATAGCCCGATATATAATTTGATGTGCTTCCTTATAAAAAGCCTCAGGCATAATAACGGACTGGACCTCTATTACAGCATCTTTTTCAAGCATAAGAGCTCCCAGAACAGCTTCCTCCAATTCTATCGCCTGGGGTGGAACATTGCCTGCTTCCAAAAGAGAATCCATCGCACTATTATTATTTTCCCGGGGAGTATATTTTTTTGCCATATCGGTCATTAAATCTAAATGGAATGTAAAGGTATAAAAAAAGGTTTTATTTTTTTATACCACTTCGAAATGATCTGTTACGTGTCGACTTAAATCCACCTCGAGAATGATGCTCATATTCAAAAAAATAACTTTTTTGTTTACGTTTTTCATCCTGACTTCGAGCCACATATACTTTGCGTCCCGTATAAGGATCAATCCCTGTGTAAAACATGACGGATGACAAAGTCATAGGGGTAGGTGTGAAATCCTGAACCTGTTCCAAATGAAAATTCAGACGATGTGTTTCGTCAGCCAATTTTTGCATGTCACGTTCCGTACAACCCGGATGACCTGAAATAAAATATGGTATTAACTGATATTTTATACCTGCATTGCGACAGATAGAATTGAATTGTTCGTTCAATTTTCGGAAAAGAGCAAACGAAGGTTTTCTCATAAGATTGAGAACGCCATCCTCCGTATGTTCAGGAGCAACTTTCAATCTGCCAGAAACATGATTCAACACCACCTCTCGCAAATATGCTCCGCCATCATTTTCAAACAGATCGTAACGTATGCCGCTTCCAATAAATGCTTTTTTAACTCCTTTTACAGCAGAAACTTTGCGATAAAGGTCCATCAGAGAGTGATGACTGTTATCCATATTCTTACATAACGATGGATACAAACATGACGGACGTTTACATTTGCGACACAAATCACGGTTACGTCCCTCCATACGATACATATTTGCAGAAGGACCTCCCAAATCAGATATATATCCTTTAAAATCAGGCATGGATACTATCTCTGTCACCTCATCCAGAATTGATTTTTCGCTACGGCTGGAGATAAATTTTCCTTGATGTGCAGAAATAGTACAAAAACTGCATCCGCCGAAACATCCTCTGTGAAGATTGACTGAAAACTTTATCATTTCATAGGCCGGGATAGCTCCTTTGCCATTATAACGGGGATGCGGCAATCGTGTATACGGCAATCCGAAACTATAATCCATTTCCTGCTCATTCAAGCGAGCGTAAGGAGGATTCACCACTACATATTTATCTTCATACCCGTTATAACCGCCACTAACCAATGATGCATCAGTCACTTTACCTGAAACAGCAGCCACATTATAAACCTCTTCTATCCGTCCTATACCCTCTATCAACACAGCCGGCTCCATCCGATTTGATTCCGTCTCGATATTCACAAAATTCTCACCGAATTTTTTACTGTTTGACAAACATTCCTCGTATGAATGCAACATTATAACATTACGGTCATTTCTTTGTTTTTCATCATCCCGCAACAAAGCATCTACATGTTTTTTATCGGCAATATAAGCCACCTGAGGAATTTTACGCAACAGATTCATATTAAATCCATTTGCCAACGTTCTTGCAATTTCAGGCATAACTTTATCCCCCATTCCATAGGTCAATATATCGGCCCCGCTGTCCACAAGAATAGAGGGCATCAAACAATCCTGCCAATAATCATAATGAGTCAGACGACGCAGTGAAGCCTCAATTCCTCCTATCACCACAGGCGTATCGGGATAAAGTTTTTTTAAAATACGCGTATATGTCGTAACGGCATAATCGGGTCTAAATCCTGCTTTTCCTCCTGCCGTATAGGCATCATCGCTCCGTAAACGTTTGTTAGCAGTATAATGATTAACCATCGAATCCATATTACCCGAAGAGACTCCGAAAAAGAGGCGAGGTCTTCCGAGCTTTTTAAAATCACGCAAATCGTCTTTCCAATTAGGTTGAGGAACAATAGCTACACGCAGGCCCTCAGCTTCGAGCAGGCGTCCTACAACGGCAGGTCCGAACGATGGATGATCTACATATGCATCGCCGGAAAATAGAATTACATCCAACTCATCCCATCCACGAGCTCGGACCTCCTTCAATGATGTAGGAAGCCAATCAGTAATTTTATGATTTTTAGATTCTATGATAATAAATTGAATTTAAACTGTTGTACAACGATCTATTTAATGCTCAAAGATAGTAAATATTAATCCTATTGACTAATTTTGCCGTCAAATACAATCGACATGGATGACAGGAACTACAAGGGCCATTTAGCAATGTTCGGAGCCAATTTGATTTTCGGATTGAACACCCCTATTTCAAAAACAATTTTATTACAAAATACGGTATCACCATATGCACTGACATTTTTCCGTATGGCAGGCGCAGCAATTAGGTTCTGGATACTTTCTTTTTTCACAAAAAAAGAACATGTAACTCCGAAAGATGTTTTACTGTTATTTTTTGCCTCCATGTTCGGGATACAGCTGAATCAGGTATCTTTTCTCATCGGATTATCCATGACATCTCCCATAGACGCATCTGTCATCGCCACATTGACACCGATACTAACCATGATACTGGCCTCTATATTTCTTAAAGAACCTATAACATGGAAAAAAGCAATGGGGGTATTGATAGGCGCTTCAGGAGCTTTAATACTGGTACTTACAGGAACTCACCTCAACGGCAAAGACGGCAGTATAGAAGGCAATATGTTATGTATTCTGAGTACCTTCGGATTCGCAACATATCTCACAGTTTTCAGGAATCTCATACGTCGTTATTCACCCGTAACACTTATGAAATGGATGTTCCTATTCGCTGCAATATGCTGTTCTCCTCTATGCTATAAAGATATAACAACCATAAACTATGCCTCTTTATCATTGGATATGTACTGGAGAATTGCATACGTTGTAATAGCGGCCACATTCCTATCATACATGTTAATACCGATAGGACAAAAACTTTTACGTCCGACTGTTGTAAGCATGTACAATTATGAACAACCTATAATATCTACCCTCGTTGCTGTAGCATTGGGCATAGATATATTCGGATGGACTAAAGGAGTTGCCGCAATTCTCGTATTTATCGGTGTATACATCGTAACAATAAGTAAATCAAGAGCACAAATGGAGGCTGAAGCTGCAAAAAAGAACCTAAACATAAATAACTACCCTATTATGAAAAAATTTTCTCTCACTTACATCATTTTATGTATTTCCATGATTTTGACCTCATGCGGTACACAAAAAGAATCTTCAAATGGCAAAACTCTCAAAACCAGAATTGAAGATAACATATTCTGTTTCTATTACAACTGGTATGGCAATACTGAACACAATGGACATGAAATCCATTGGGCACATGGAGTAATAAAACAAAATCCTTCAGATCCTGACCAGCCTGGATTCCCTGGAGGAGATAATATAGGAGCTAATTTTTATCCACAACTGAAAAATTACAGTTGCACAGACCCTGAAATCATTGCACAACATATGAAAATGATAGCCAAAGCTCGTATCGGAGTTATTTCTGTTACCTGGTGGAACGATAATGACTTCGGAGTCGAAGCTATTCCCACAATAATGGATGAAGCACAAAAAGCTGGGGTGAAAGTATGTTTCCATCTGGAGCCATATCCTGGGCGCAGTCCGGAAACTGTAAAAAACGACATAAAAATATTGCTCGACACATACGGCAACCACCCTGCATTCTATCGCATGGATGGGAAACCTCTGTTCTTTGTATATGATTCATACCTTATATCTGCTGCAGATTGGGCAAAACTGCTTACACCGGAAGGTTCGATTACTATACGAAACACATCTTTGGATGCCATAATGATAGGTTTATGGGTAAAACAAGGCGAAGAATCATATTTTGAAACATCAGGTTTCGATGGCATGTACACCTATTTTGCAGCGACAGGATTTACATACGGTTCCACTCCAGGAAATTGGAAGTACATTCAAAAATGGGCTGATGACCATGGTAAAATATTTATCCCAAGTGTAGGCCCTGGATATATCGACACACGCATACGTCCATGGAACGGAGGAACAGCACGTGATCGTGAAGGCGGCAAATATTATGACAGAATGTTTAAAGCAGCAATCGATTGTGGAGCCCAATACATAAGCATAACCTCATTCAACGAATGGCATGAAGGTACACAGATTGAGCCTGCCATTACGTTCAGCATTCCTGATTTCACATATTTGGATTACGCTCCTGAAGCACCGGATTTTTATCTGAAAAAGACAGCCAATTTAGTTGGTGAATTCGAAAAATCACTTAAGGAAACATCTGCAAAATAAATACTAAAGATTTTATCGTAATTGCGACCGACAAATGTCATGAAACACATATATATTATCTCGTTTATAACGATAATGTCGATTTTTTCGTCAAATGCACAGGCGAAAAAAAGAGTACGTACCGATTCTCCGTCAGTTCCGGTCGAAGCATTCGATGCACAAAAATATTTTAAGCATATACATAACCTTACTGAAGGGAAATATGTGTTTAACGGAACTACAAAAGCCGATTTCGAAAGGTGGCAAAAAGCATTGCGTGAAGAGCTGAAGGTGAAATTGGGTTTACAAAAGCTTGAAAATGAACTTGCAGGTTACAAACCTACGGCAAAACAGATCGATTCCGAAGATATAGGATATGCACTGAGACAACGTTGGGTAATATGGACCGAACCGGATGTTCCACTGACAATGGTTGTAATGATTCCCAAAAACATTGAGGGCAAACGCCCATTAATGATAACGCCACACGGACATGGTAAAAACACCGAAAATTACGCTGGGATTTATGACAACGAAGAAGAACGTAAAAGTGGAGAGGAAGGCGAACGTGATGTAGCTGTCCAAGCTGCAAAAAACGGATTCGTAGCCATAGCACCTGCGGCTCGTGGATTCGGTATAACACGTACCAATGAAGACAAAAAGGAAGATGCCACCTCATCATGCCGAGATTACCTCGTAAATGACATACTCATCGGCAGAACGCCCATAGGAGACCGAGTGTGGGATATATCACGTATTATTGATTGGGCCATAGATAACTTACCGGTAGATGCAGACAAAATAATCGTATCGGGAAATTCAGGTGGAGGGACAATAACTCTCTTTGCCGGAGCTTGTGACACACGCATAGCAGCTTCACTGCCGGCATCCTATTTTTGCACTTTCAAAGGCAGTATAGGCAGTATGTATCATTGTGAATGCAATTACATCCCGGGCATATTGGAACTCGGGGAGATGGCCGACATCGCAGGTCTTACGGCTCCTCGTCTATTCTGCGCCATACATGGCAAAGAAGACAATATATTTCCCATCGACGAGACACATAAAGCATTTTCTCATCTGCAAACGATTTACAAAGCGGCAGGAGTTCCCGATAACTGTGAACTATATGAAGGCAACGGAGGGCACCGCTACTACAAACAAGGCGCATGGGATTTTATTTTCAGACATTTCGACAAATAGATAAATACAAATACGGTACGAACATTTAACTGCGGTACGGGCATTTAACGTAATAGGTTGCAAACACGATTACAAAATAAATTGTCTGATAATAAATCACCTAAAGTGACATCAAAACTCCCCATAGCATTGAAAAATTACAAATTGTAATGTAATTTGTACAAATCACTGCAATCTGTAATCTTTCTAATATATCGAATGGCCTCTCAAAAATCACAAATAAATTTTGAGGGGCCATTCAGTTATTTATATTTAATCTAATTCTTGTCTATAAATACATATAAAAATGATTACGTTCAAAAAATCTGTACGGATTGCAATTCAAAATCTACTTATATGTTTTTCAAATTTTGACACTTGCTTGTTATGGCAAAAGCAACGAGCTGTCTCCGTAACTGAGAAAACGGAATCCATTGGCAAGAGCGTAATCGTAAATTGTACGCCAATTCCCGCCTACAAATGCAGAAACTAAAAGCAACAATGTACTCTGAGGTTGATGAAAATTGGTAATGATACAGTCAACTATACGGAAACTGTAACCGGGCATTATCATAATACAAGTTGCAGCTTTAATCTTTTGCATATCATTTTTTTCCATATATCCGGCTAACGTTTCCAACAACATTTTCCCTGAATATTTTTCAGGAATATCATATATTTCCCACTGTCCTACCATTTTGTTTTCATCAGGAATTCCCGAAACAATAATACGGTAGCCCAAAGCAGGCAAAGATTCAAGCGTACGAACAGAAGTAGTCCCTACCGCCACGACATTCCCATAATTGGCAATCAGCATACGAACCGTATCAAGTGTAATTTCAAAATGTTCGGTATGCATTTTATGCTCCGCGGCATTATCGGTTTTTACAGGTAAAAAGGTACCTGCCCCCACGTGTAATGTAACCTCACTCACAGGATGTCCGTTTTCTTTCAACGAAGAGATAATTTCAGGCGTAAAATGCAATCCTGCGGTAGGTGCGGCAACGGAACCTTCAAATTTGGAATATACCGTCTGATATCGTGTATTATCGACCTCTTCACTTTCACGACAAAGATAGGGAGGAATAGGAATTTTACCCAATTTTTCCAAAAGCTGTCCGAAAGTCAAAGTGCCATTCCATGAAAAACGAATTATTTGACTATTATCACCTGTGGTATTGACAGGGCTATTTTTATCAATATCACTTTTCACCTTATCAGCAGGTGTCACACATAAATTATCGTTTTCCGACCTGTCATTTTCAATTCGTTCAGCTGTCAGGCGTATAGGTTCGCCATCTATCTCCACATCTATATGCAATGGTCCTGTTTTCCACTTCTTAAGATTTCCTACGATACATTTCCATTCAGAACAATTTTTTGCTGAAAAAGCCCTTTCATAATCAGCCGGGGAATACGGTTCAAGACAAAAAATCTCGATACGTGCACCTGTCGTTTTATGAAAAATCAAGCGTGCCCTAATAACCTTCGTATTGTTGAACACAAGCATGGAGCCTTCAGGCAGATAATCGTCTATATTATAGAACCTGTCATGCGAAACCTGTCCATGCCGATAAAGCAAAAGTTTGGAAGCCTCTCTTTTTTCAAGAGGAAATTTGGCTATTCTATCCTCCGGGAGGCCATAATTGAATTCAGATATAATGATATTACGTTCCATAATTACAGATATGGTTGCAAAGGTAATGCTTAATTCTGAATTTTAGCTACCTTTGCGCACACAGCAGGGAAACTCTGCCGCTGCTCTCGTATGAGAGGAGAGGAAAGTCCGGGCAACACAGAGCACCGTCCTTCCTAACGGGAAGATTTTCGAAAGGGAATAGTAGCGTAACAGAAAACGACCGCCACGGTTATGCCGGGGTAAGGGTGAAAAGGCGGGGTAAGAGCCCACCGCGGATATGGTGACATATACCGGTCCGTACGCCTGACGGGTTGCAAGACCATGTATACCGACGTATGTAGGGCTGCTCGTCCGATGTCGGGGGGTAGGTTGCTGACGAGGTGACGAGGAGACTCTCACCCTAGATAAAT
>CASFSC010000015.1 GCA_949296995.1 uncultured Alistipes sp.
TGCGTGGACTTGTGGTGCGTACAGTAGGGCTTATTCGTGCTAAAGCCAATGTAGCACTCACCAGTCTTGTGTATAACATCAGTCGTTACACGCAAATAATCAGGCTGAAACCTGAGTTGTTGGGGTGAATTATGCCTGCATATCCAATTTTTACAACAAACACAAGTTAATTATTGTAAAAATTGGGGGGTAGAAAATATTCGCTAAATTTGAAAGACTAAAGCTCACAAATTGGGCAGTTAAAGAGTTCTGCTGTCTGATACAAGAGGATAAATTGAATTGATAGAACTCACCTTATATTGAACAACTAGTTACGTGTTTAAAAAATACACATCTAAAGATAAGCGTGATCGAATCTTTATCCAATACAAGATTCGTTCAAATAGAACAAAAAAACAATGTACGTTATATTAAAGTCCCAATTCCCAACACTACGTCCTTTCATAAAGAAAACAGTAATCATATTGATCGGTACAACAAAAGTTTAGCTATACTATTATGTCCGTATATTCGACATGACGAGAAGAATGTTTTTCATTTAAATTACTTATGCGACGGTATTTTAGCCGAATGTTTAAAAAAGTATTATGGAGGTAAGATCGTTATAACGGTACATTATACGGATTGGAGTTTTAGATTACTGGGAAATAAGAAAAGAATGAAAAGAATTATTTCACAGGAAAATATCGCAACAAGCGATCTTGAAATTTCAATCCTCCAAAAATTCAGACAAGAACAAAAATTATTGACAACACAATGTGATCAAATCGTAGCGATATCGAAACATTCTCACGATGACCTAATTGATTTATACAAGGTTAATCCTTGTAAAGTAATTTTAATAAACAATGCTATTAAAGATGTATATCGATCTCGGACTCAGAAAGAAAAACAAAAAATCCGGAGCAAATATCAAATACATGAACATACAAAAATTATTGTCTATGCCGGACGTTTAGACGAAATTAAAGGTGTTAATATTCTTATTAAAGCTTTTCGAAAAGTTGTTTCTAAATATCCGGATGTAAGATTGTTTATTATAGGAGATGGGGTATTTGGTCTATTGATGTCTTTAGCATATCCGATTTACTCACGTATATCTTTTACTGGTTTTTTGCCCAAAAATAAATTATTTGAGCTCTATTCTATTGCCGATATCGGTGTACTCCCTTCGATTCATGAAGAATTTGGATACACTGCTATTGAAATGCTAATGTATAAAATTCCTCTTATCGTAAATAAAACGACAGGATTGGCTGAGATTATCGAACATCAGATATGCGGTTTAATAACAATGATCAAATGGGGTAGTGAACGAAATTTATTATTTTCTGCTAGAGAATTAGCAGAAAACATAATTAGACTTCTTGAAAATCCTGAATTATGCAGGTACTTGGCCAGAAATGGACGGAAAAGATTTCTGTCTCATTACGAGAGTGTTATATTTGAATCTTCAATGATGAATATTTATGGATAACACAAAAATTTTATTGATCACTGCTGTTCTGATGGTTTGAAATTTGGAAACTAGAATAATCAGATGATTTCTAATATCATTGAGGATTGCTGTCTGTTTTTCGGGGGCGACCTCTCCTTTTGTTTGTATTAGTTTGCTGAGGAGAGACAAGAACTTGGTCATCGGATACTGCAAAATGCAGAATCTGATTGTATTTTTTTTCAATTGTTTTAAGGCGCTTTAGTTCCTCCTTCATTAGATTAATATCATATTTTGCTTGTTTTTTATTGTATATTTTTATTGCTTTCAATTCATTCTTAGTAGCAAAAAGTTCTTCAATAATCGAACTGATTGGCTTCTGAATATAGATTGCTGTAAAATCACTCAGATTTTCAGGAAGTTTTATCCGTGACATAGATAATTTTTTAGTCAATTGTTATCATCAATTTTTAAAGGTAAGAATATTAAAATTATTTTCAAAAACAAAATATGGTATATCAAAAATTGCACCTTTAATAAATATTACATATTCCAACACCGGCAATTCCTTCCAGCAATCCGAAACAATTGGCCGGAGTGATAGCTCCCTGACGGTACCCTGTCGGGTCTACGGAACTTTCGAACTCGGCCAGCCTGAAAGACAATTTTTGTTTCAGTTCCAAAAAGTCGCAGGAGGAGGTTAGCTGTTTTAGTATAAATAGGAGACCCGCAACTCCGTTTTTCATAAAAGGGTTATCGGGCGCTTCCCACATTCGCGGCGGCATGTCAAACGATACATGATACCCTCCGTTAAGCAACACCAAATACAGGAAGAAACGATTGCAGAAATGCATTCCCTTATTTTGCTGTAAGAATTCGACTTGCGGTAAAAGCATCGAGATCAACTTTTCGGATTGACTGCGAGTGGCATCTAAGTGCTTCAATCGGATCAGGCTCCATAATAACCACGGAAAATACCAAGTAATATCGAAATCTTTCGGATCATTCAGTAGGACTGGAAAACGGTATTTCTTGCCGAACGATAAGAGATATTTCAATTGCAGCAGTATAGCCTCGATTAAAGCCGTTCGCGTTTTCCCGCGTATATGTTTTACGGATGGATTGATACGCTCCGTCCCGTAAAGCAAATAACCGACAATTATATCGAAATTGTAACTTTGAATTGAGAGAATACGAATGGCGACAGTATCCAGATCTTCCAGAATACTTTTGTCCGTACATTGAATGCAACCATCCAGAATCAGGCGATTGATCGCCCATCCGGTCCCGCTCAGTCCTTGTGTAAAACTCCCTAAAATATTTTCTTTTTGAATATTCTCCGTTACGGTATCGAGTAACTTATCGGCAACATCACCCAAATATTGATCGTTGACGAATTTGTTTAACCGATACAAATAAAGAACCACACCCATTTTGCCGTTAGCCAATCCCTGATCGGGCAGAATATCCATGTTGTGAAGCAGAATATCCGTAATTTTTTGCAACCGTTCCGGATAAAAATGCACCGATTTGTCTGATACACAAATAATATCGGGTATTTGCGTCCACTCGTAAATGTGCATGAGCTCATTTCTGTGCAATAAAAAATGAGCATAGTCCATATCGAGTCGTTCCGGTACGACAAAATCCGTGTCGTCCGTATATTCAATAATTCCTACCCCCCAATCCGTATCGATTACCTTGACGTTGCAAGGCGTATATAATGTATATTTTACGATGGAATGCCAAACCGTTCCGACCCAGTCCCCCGTCGGATTCTCTTCCGATTGGGATTGCGGAGTTGTCGGGAGACAATCGTGTACAATGACCGCTCCACCCGGATTCAAATGTTTCAAAGCATTGGATATATCCCGGTCTACCTGATTTTCGAGATGCAACCCATCGATAAATATCACATCGTATTTTTTCTGAGGATAGGCCGAAAAAAACTGATCCGAAGTCATCCGGTAGGTCAGAAAAGGAAGATACTCTTTTAACTTTTCCTGTGTCCAGTCTGTACAATACCTACTGTCCAAATTATACGGATCGACCGATTCTTTTTCCGTGCATCGAACCTTCTGAAAATGGACGGCCGGGTTATCCATTCCGATTTCAAGATAGGAAGTATAACGACGGGCTTTTATCAGATAATTGATTATATCTAAGCGTGTTACCAAAGCCTTATCAATTAATTGTTTGCAAATCTTTCTTGTGCGTAAAAATCTAAAATCTTACAATTGAATATAACTTCATATTTTGCCTGTATCATATCGGATTCGGATTTTTCCATCTTGGTTTTGGCATTATTATAATCCAGAACGGTAGACCGTCCGACTTTCATTTTCTCATTTTCATATCGGAACGATTCCGAAGCGGCTTTGTAGGACTCTTGTGCGGACAAATATTTTTGATAGGCATTTTCTGCATTCTGTAAGGCGGTTTCGATCTCTTTACGCAACGCCATTTTAGTTTCATCCAAGACCGCCTCCTGAAGCTTGATATTGATACGAGAGGCCCGAATCTGATTCCGTGTTGCCAGTCCGTTGAATATCGGTACGGAAAGATTTATACCCACATACTCACTTCCGTTATTTTTAAGTTGTTGCCGGAATGCTGCGTTATTATACCCTGTAACAAACGAATAGTAATAACTGTTACTATAACCTCCGGATAAAGATACCGATGGATATCTGGCCGCTTGGGCAATACGAAGGTTATGCCAACTGCTTTGAAGGTTTAACGATGCGGAGCGAATTTCAGGACGATCGTCTATTCGTGAGAACAGCAAAGTCGTATCGTATGACCGTAAGCTATGCAGTGCGGTTTTTAACAGTTCATCGCCGGTTGGTTCTGCAACATCGAAACCCGCCGAAGATTTTCTGTTTAATGCTTGGCTTAACTCCAGAAGAGCCGTCGATAAGTTGTTATTGTTCTGAGTCAGGTTCAATTTATCCTGCGCCCATGAAGCCTTGCTTTCCAACAATTCCGACTCCAGCATTTTCCCGTTATCTACGAATAGCTGACTTCTGTTCACCTGCAAGCGGCTCAGTTCGACCTGGGAAGCAGCTATTCGAACCAACTCCTTGTATTGGAGAACTTGCAGGTAGTAAGCCGTAATATTCAATATTACATCGTTCTTTGCTTTCTGAAGATCTTCCAATGTCGCCTCGAAACCGGCTGCCAGACTTTTGATCTGGTGTTTTATACGCATTCCGTTGAAAATTGTCATGCTTCCTGAAATGCTCCCGCTCGTAGACATTTGGTTATTATCTTGATATGTCCCGTCACGGGAAGGTCCCCGTCCGAAATAGTTTGTATGCCCTAAACTTCCGGATACAGATGGCAAACGGCTGTTTTTAGCCGTATTAAGGTCCAATTCGGATAGTTGGCTGTTGAATTCAGCCTTTTTGATAGACACGTTATTTTGCAAAGCATAATCGATACATTGCTGAAGCGACCATTTTTCCTGTGCAAAACATTTTATACACAGAAAAAAAAGACCGATGCAAACAATTATTTTTCTTATGATGAACATAGTCTATGTCAATAATAACGATTCATCCCAACCGGATTCTTTTTCGGAAACCGCCGACAGAAGCGTCAAGCCGATTCCGGCCAGACCGCCCAGCAATCCATAATGCACTCCATATACGCCATTGATTCCCGTGTACCATAACCTATAACCCGTCTTTTTGTCCGTATAATTCGCATGACCTAATCCTCGATGCAAAAAATCGGACGATAACTCCCGGAATTCCGAACATCCAGACAACCGATATATTCGATTAAACAGATGACCGAGACTGAAACAGCCTCCGTACAATCCGGCTTCCAGATATTCATGATCGTGCTCAAGATGCAATTTCCCGTATTGTGCCCATTGTTCCAGAGCCCTATCCCTTGTTTCAGGAATGTGTAAAAGGCTCCATAGTACGCCGGCTTCCGACTGGCTCCAACCGGGAAGTGTATTTAACGTGTTTTTCAGTGAGATAGCCTGACATTTCAACTGATTTTCGAGATTATCCGCAAGCTCTGCTATATAATCCATATCCGGATATTTCAGCCGTATTTTCCGAACCAGCAAATAAAGTCCCGACAAGCCGGATGGGATGCTATAATCCTGAATGTTATTCAATTTACCGAGCGTCATTCTTTTATACAGTTCCGCAATGAATCTATTTAAGTATTCACGGGGGAATCTTTCATTGCGGTTCATGCAATACAGTGCGATACCGGCAGCACCTTGCAGCAGATTGTATCGGTCTTCTTGCACATCGTAAATCATTCGACGGAAAATTTTCGGATCTACACTTCCCATTACATCGAAAAGATCCGCTTCAATCATGGGATACCGAATCATATAATCGAGCATCCATCCTATACCGCCTAGCCCGTCGGCTAAACAGGCATTGCATTCCTGAGGATCGTTTATATACAGATTTTTTTTATGGATATTGTCGATTTTTTGAAAATACTTATCAGTGACTTTTGCATAACACTCCTCGTCGTCCAGTTCAAAACAGCGATGAAATAAGAACAACTGAATGCCGGCTTCGCCGTACATCAAAAACGGATCATAATCCCGATCAAATCTCATCATTAATAGGAGAGCGATCTCGTTTATTTTCTGCCAAATATTTTTTTGATTTGCTTCGGTAAATATCGGTTGCTTGTTATTCATCGGATGTCCGTTTTAATGTTTTGTTTACAGAATGCACGATCTCCTCCCACGACGAAATCCCGATTATTCTTTTGGCAAATTCGAAAGTCTGCGGTTCATTTTCTGTCCCGGCATCGCAAAAGACTATCCATGAAGGTTTTGTGCCGAACGGATCTTCGGGGTCATCAGAATATTTTCTCAGTCCGGTTTTCAACCCACCTTCAAAATGAGCATCGATCCAACTATGCGCGAAGTAGGCATCGATTCCGTCGCAAACCTCCATTTTTTTCCATACATAAGCCAATCCTGCGGCTTGTTCCTGTAATGCCTCATCTGTATAGTCCATTGAATTGGGATTCTGTTCCGACAATAACAATGTCCGTTTTTTCCCTTCATAAGTAGAAACCGTATGTTTGATCCAATCATCCAGTACTTCCAGATTTTTAAACGTGACATAAGGCGTATCGAGTGAATAAGTAGCCTTTTTATCGAGCCAAGACTTGGGATCGAGTAAACTTTCCGGATAAGGGTGAATCGCTACTCCCCATTTAAAATCTCCTTCTGCTTTACAGTAAGCCATTAATGTATCCATGACTTCGGCGGCCGGATAACAGTGCGGTTCGGTATATTCTTGATTCCAACAATGATCCAGCGATATGAAGACTTCTGCGTCCGCATCGTATTTCCGTGCCGTATAGTAGACCATCCGCATGGACTTGACGTAGATATCCATAAATTCGACAAGTGTCTTGTTGCCGGCATTCGTCCATACGCTTCCGGAGTTGACTTCATTATGTACGATCCATCTATGAATTCGACCGTATTTACCGTCCGGGCGATTGTAACGAGCCGCTAAAAAATCTAAAGCAGCGGCATACAAATTAACTGAGTCAATATTAGTCAAATTCGGCATGGTATAAGCTCCGCAACGCTTGTATTCCGGATATTCCAGCAGGCGTCCTACCTGAAGGTCGCGGCTCCATAGTTCCGGATAAACTAAAATAACGGCCGATACGTCAATACCGTGCTCGGCAGCGCAGCGGATCGTTTTGTCATATTTTTCGATTTTTCGTTTATCTACATAGTATGTTTTGCCATTATATTCGAACGGAATACGGTCGAGGCCGGCAGTAAGGTGCAAAAAGTTATTGAGCCGGATATTGAATGAAATATAGGATATTCCGAGATCTTTCAAATCCGTATATAAATGGTTGTATTTAAAATCGCCCAGCCCTTTTTTCGTCTTGGGAATGAGTGGCGGGAAATGGTGTCCTGTACGAGTCTTCGTCGTGTAACGGCCGTACGAACATAGATAAAGTTCGTTGTTGCTGCGATAAGCCAAAAACCAACGGGAATATATACGATCGTAAAGTGTTCCGTCATATTTTGTAATACGGGGAACCGACACTTCGAAGCGCCCATTTTCGGGACAGAGCACGGTGATCTCTGTCATATTATGCACTGCCAAGTCTTTGAAAATAGATAATTCGCATAAACAAACGGCCAAAGATGGATTTGAAACGATCTGCCCCTGTACCCTGATCTCTTTTTCATCCGTTTCTATCCGGTCGATCTCATTAGGAAAAACAGAATCGTATAAATAGCTTTCTTTGCAGATAATGTTCTGCTGCGATAAACGTTTTTTGTAATCTTCCTTTATAGCGGCTTTTTCCTGTTCATCGGACGTTCTGGAACGCAACCGGATATTCTTGATTTGAAACAAAACGGCCTCCGAAGCTATGACCGGAGCTACAATCAATTGTAGAACGGCATGAGAAGTTAATGCGTATTGCAGCAATAAGTCCTTGTAATCAGATAAGTCGATTGAAAAAGATCGCCAATTCTGAGTTACATCGATATTGCGGACTATTATTAACTCTTCCGATTTTGTATAAATCCCGATATGAGAGATAAAAGAAGAACATTTATAATCGAAAGCTAATACGCACCGATCTGCGGACCATTGTTTCTTTTTAAGCTGTAAAGGCAAATAGCATATGTCCGTCAGAAAAAACTCATATGCATGACGTCCTATCCGTTTTAACGGCGTATACGTATGTTGGCTGATTATTTTTAATGCTGACGAATTCATATCATTCTTTTTGAGATGATTGACAATGTTTTCAACGATCGGAGTTTGTTCCACATCCGTAAAAATACGGTTCTGACATCCCACCAGAATACGGCTGACGTATCCATATAATATTTATTATAATGTCCAGAAACATACATTCGGACAATTCTAAGCAATGCCCATGGAGAGCGCAAGGTCCAAAAACGCCGGTAAATAAAACGCAGGCGTTTACGGGTATTCTCGTCATTTTTTTCTATCAGGGCGTCATGCCACATCATAATGTTTGAGGTGTACTCCCATTTCTCTCCGGGATGTCTGATCGCCATTTTTAAGCCGATGGTTTGTTTTCCATGCTGCCGGTATTTGATTAAACATTGGGCGATATATCCTATTTTATTCCGAAAAGCAGATGTCATAGCGAGCATTTCGTCATGGGCGACAATATTGGATAAAGGGATGCAATAGGGTATCAAAGAAGCACGTAAGGCGCATGTGGCCCCAGTTACACGGCAATATACACTTAGCATTTCAAGCGCATACCCTTGATCGAACAAATCGAGAGTTTCCTTGTCCAAACCCAACACATCGAAAAGCGTTTGATTATAACTCGGTATTCCTGCGGCGTTGACAAGTGCGGCATTGGTAAAGACGAACTCCTTATCCGGATTGCTGTTAAAATAGCCGATAATGGTTTCGACTTTCGTTGGCAGCCAAATGTCGTCCTGATCCGATAAAAAGATAATATCGCCTGAACAACGGCAAATAGCCTGTTCGAAATTTTTTCGATAACCGTGATTCCATGTGTTTACGTGTAACCGGACCGGCAAATCGTATTGTCGAATCAAATTCTCGATTATTTCAACGGTGTCATCCTCGGAGCAATCGTCACAAATAACGATTTCGTCTATCCGTAACGTTTGGTTTCGGATAGACATCAATTGCTCCCGAATATATTTTTCTCCGTTATATGTGCACATGGCAACAGACAGATGCATAATGGAATGATTTAATGATTATTAAACAAAGATTCTATGGGCTGAATAAACCGTTCGATCAGACGGGTGTCTTTCGTGATAATTTCTGCCGTTCCATCCATTTGCTGAATAAAACGGAATTTATTTTTATAGCTGGATACCATTCCCTGAGGAAATGCGACTTCGCCTATATAACCTATTTCTTCTTGATCGATTGTTTCCGGAACGGAAGATATGGAAATCAAACGTCCTTTCAGCAAGCCGTACTCCATATACGGAAACCCGTTCAGTTTGACATTGACTTGTTGCCCGACTTCGACTTTACCGAGTCCTGAGGACGGAATGGTTATTCTCCCGATAATCTGCGTAGAATCCTCGGGTACAATCGTTGCCAAACGGTCCTCTATGGTAATGTTTTGATTTTCGGCCCAATATTTTGTAAACGTAATTTTCCCTGCAATCGGAGCATTTAAGATGTATTTATCTTTCCATAATCTGATCTCTGCCAACAGCTGGGTGCGTTGTTCTTCGAACTGTAGCTGGAATTCGTTCTGCTCGTTGTCGTACTGTATGGTTAAATCCGTCAATTGCTTTTCCTGACTCAGGATGTCGTTTTTTGTTGAAATTATGGAACTTTGCTGGGATGTAACGGATAGTTCCTTTTGAAGCAGTTTCTGAACGCTCGCATCGTAATCAGCTTCCGTCAATGCATGTGAATGGAATAATACGGAATCCCGTTTTTGATTGTTTCGTTCGAACCGGAGATCTCTTTGAAGAATCTCCAGCTGTTTTTCCTGTGCTCGTAAGCCCGCATACAACATTTTTATTTGTTGCTCGATCTGAATTTTTTGTTGTGGAATCGCCCCTGTTTGCATATAATGACTATAGGATTTGCAAATCTTTTCCAACGCCGTGTAATGGGGCTGTAACTCCCCCAACTGATTTGTTCTATTTTCAA
>CASFSC010000016.1 GCA_949296995.1 uncultured Alistipes sp.
TTTTGGGTAGTTTGGCACCTATTTTCACATCCGCAATATTTTCCAACAATATGGGTTGACCATTTACGGTTTTCACCACGGCTTTACCCAAATCATCCGGATTGGTTGTCGATATCATACCACGGATGATATACTCATTACCATATTCATTAAGTATTCCTCCACTTGAATTACGGCTTATATTATCCACTGCTTCAAGCACTTCACTCATGGAAACATCAAAATGTTTCATGCGTGCCGGATTCAAAAGCACCTGATACTCTTTGATATCTCCACCTATTATGGTAACCTGTGCCACCCCGCCCAAAGAGAGAAGTCTCGGACGTATTGTCCAGTCAGCCAAGGTTCTCAATTCTTGCATTGAAACAGTATCGGAAGTAAGTCCTATTATCATCAATTCTCCCAATATGGATGATTGAGGACCCAAAGTCGGATTACCCACATTATCAGGCAAATCTTCACTTATTGCTGCAAGTTTTTCTGAAACTATTTGACGGGCTCGGTATATGTCTGTTCCCCAGTCGAACTCTACCCATACGACTGAAAATCCTGTCGTCGATGAAGAACGTACACGTCGCACATCCGTGGCCCCGTTCACCGCGGTCTCGATAGGAAATGTGACTACCCTTTCCACCTCTTCGGATGCCATTCCCGATGCTTCTGTCATAACGACTACTGTCGGTGCATTCAAATCAGGGAACACATCTACCTCCATCCGGTTTGCTGTATATACTCCTATTATTAAGAGTAATACACCGGCTATCATTACCAACAATCGGTTATGTAATGAATATTGTATGATTTTATTCAACATGACCGCAACAGTTTTAATGTGAATGAGAGTGTCCGTGAGGAATTGTTCCGGATGCGGCGGCTGCTCTTACAAGTTGCGCTCCCTTGCTGACAATGGTTTCTCCTGCCTGTAAACCGGAAAGTATTCTTACATTTTGGCCATCATTGGCTCCCAACTTAACCTCACGCTTCATATAACCTTCGGCATCTATCTGTATATAAACATAATATGATCCTTGTTCTTCGACAAGAGCCGTTAGAGGAATTACAATAGCATTATTTACCGGTGATGAAATTAAATATATTTCGACAAAAATTCCCTGAGGTATATTCCCTTTATTATCAAACTCGAAAGTCACTGGGATAAAAGCTGAATTCGCATCCGAAGCTTTGCCTATCGAGAGTAATCGTCCATTAAGGTCTTTCAACGAATAAAGTTCATTGTTATATGGAATTTTAAAATTGGCTGTGGAAATAGAACGCAAGTCATTATAATATTTCTGCGAAACTTCGGTTTTCAATATAAGTCTTCGATTTTGTGATACCACACCAAGCATTTGTCCCACGTCTACATATTGACCATCAGAAACATCAATACTTTTAATAAAACCGGAGATTGAAGCCTTTGCATTAATCCCTTTATCGGAATTATCATTTGCTATGGCTTCATAGGCCGTTTTAGCCTGTTCGAAATTGAATTTGGCCTGTTCGAACTCACTATGCGAAATCAATTTGTCAACGATAAGTTTTTCAGCCCGTTCATATGCTTTTTTAGCTTGTTCGTAAGCTGCTCTGTTTCTGGTATAATAGTCCCCTTCAGCTATATTTTTAGATGATATGTAAAATAGATTTTCACCTTTAGTGACAGCCACTCCCTCTGAAATTTTCTTTGCACCAAAAGATATTATACCACTGGCTGGAGCGACTATTGCCATTTCATCACCTTGAGCTGCCATGATCTGCCCGCTTGCAGTAATAACTTCATGAAATATTTCAGGTTTTACTTCAAATAATTGAAAATCACTCAAAGCTGCCTGTTTTTGTGTGAATATTATTTCGCCGGCATGATCTGTTTCATTATGAACGCCATTTTCAGCAGCATGTAGATCTGACTCATGGTTATGATCGTGATTTTCATGAGATTCTGATTCCAAATGTTCATTATGGTCATGACCTTCATGATTTTCTATACTTTCATGATTATGTAGGTCATGCGAAGAGGATGCATTGTTGCCACATCCGTATATAAATAATGCTAATGATATTATAGTGATTATAAAAATATTTTTCATCGCTTATTTCTGTTAATTACATACACAATATTATTCCTTGACGACAAATAGTCGAAGGAAATATATCCGTATCATATCAATGACAGGAGATAAATTTAAGCGATGTATACAGGTGGGGCTCTAAGAGAATGAACGTTCAGTATATATTCTGAATGCAGAGCTTCTGCTCCATAAATATCATATAGACAATGGTTTTCTTTTTCGAATATTTTGAGCGAGAATTGTTCTGACAGCAATATGTCCGATAACAAATGTATATTGATCGAATGATTATCATTATTGCATATATGGCAATGCAAATATAAATCATCACGTCCCGACATAACGAATATATTGCGTATGTCGCAATCCGCTTCATTATGTCCTTGATTAGATTCAGGGTTATGTTCATGATCTGCCTCACCTGTAATAGAGAGAGAAAAGCATATCAAATTGCTTCCCGAATTACTATGATGGTGATGAGGCAAAACGGACAATGCCAACATTAATATGCCGGTAATCGCTAAAATTATTTTGGCAAATGTCTGTTTCATAATTTAATAACGGAACAAAGATACGAAAAATTCGATATCGGGAATTTACTTGCTCTGTTTTTCGTATATTTTATTCATTATGGCGGCGATGGCGCCATCTCCCGTCACATTGCAAGCTGTACCGAAACTATCCATTGTAACATATAATGCTATCATCAGAGCCTGATAAGTTTCGTCAAATCCCAACATTGATTGCAAAAGTCCCAATGCAGCCATAATTGCACCTCCCGGCACTCCGGGAGCTGCCACCATCGTTATTCCGAGCATCGCAATAAACCCTGCATACAGTCCAAATCCGGTAGGCATTCCAGCCATCCACATGATAGCCATGGCACAAGCTACGATTTTCAGTATACTGCCCGCGAGATGAATTGTCGCACATAAAGGGATGACAAATCCTGCTACTTCTTCATTTACTCCGTTTTTTATAGTCTGCTGTAATGTTACGGGAATGGTGGCTGCTGAAGATTGAGTTCCCAAAGCAGTCATATATGCGGGCATCATCGTACGCAACATTTTAAAGGGATTCTTACCCGATATTATTCCAGCTATCACATATTGTATTAAAAGTAATACCACGTGCATTACGAATATTACTATAATGATTTTAAACAATACTGCCATTATTCCTGCGACCTGCCCTTCTGCTCCGATTTTGAGGAATATGCCAAAAATGAACAGAGGCAACAAAGGAATTACGATTTTTGTTATAAGTTTGATTACGACCTCCCGGAACTCGCCCAATGCAGTTTTAAGTGTTCTCCCTTTTACGGAGGCAAGTCCTATTCCTAAAATAAATGCCAGCAGTAAAGCACTCATAACATCCATAAGAGGTGGCATATCTATTGTAAAAAATGGTTTTATGCCTGTATCGTCAGTAATAGTAATCGGATTGATTCCGCTGTTTGGATCCAATATCAACGGAAAACTGAACGTACATGTGAAATATGAAAAAAATCCGGAAAACAGAGTCGACCCATAAGCTATTGCAGCCGTTATGCCGAGTAATTTACCTGCCCCTTTACCCAATTCGGCAATTCCCGGAGCAACAAGCCCTATAATAATAAGCGGTATAATAAAGTTTAAAAAATTGCCGAAAATACCGTTTATCGTTGCAAATATTCGGGTTGCCCATAAAGGGAAAAAGATCGAACATATAATACCCAATATTATAGCTATTATTACACGTACAAGCAAGTTAGGTTTAGGTATTTTTTTCATCTTTTATTTGAATTGTTTTTTCAATGTTATAAGTGTAATTTCGGGATAGGCCGAAATACGCATGGGAAACATAACATACCCCATTCCGTCATTAATATACAGATATTTGTCTCCTTCGTTATACAATCCGCTCCATCTTTCATACATCCATTCGGCCGGAGACCATTTGTTCTTCCCAAAGCCGAATTTCATCTGCATTGCATGGACATGTCCCGACAAAGTCAGATCGCTTATGCCATAGCGCAATATATCATTCCATTTTTGTGGCGTATGAGATATCATTATATTATATGTCGAATCTGTTACACCTTCGTACGTCTTATCAAGATTGTCAGCCCCGAATCCGTCAACGTTGGCATTCAACCTTGTATCTTTTGGATATTTTATACCTGAAATCGATATGCTGTCATTATTCCGTTTTATATAACGGGTATCGTTTAACAAAAGATTCCAACCCATACTTTTATATTTGTCTTCAAGCATTTGAATGTTTTGTTCGACCGTTATATCCGGTTCGTGCATGTATATTCCAAGATCATGATTTCCTATGACAGCATAAACTCCGTCTGAAGACTTTATTCCGGAAAGAATAGTCTGATATTTTGTATTAAGTTCCCTGGCATCCATATTGACCAGATCCCCTCCGTTCACCACAATATCAGGATTTAGCGAATTAATTTTTGCAACCATACGTTCCGCAAGTGTACTTTTCGTCGGAAGGTTACCGATATGTAAATCTGAAAAAAAAGCTATCTTGTATCCGTCAAAATCGGCAGGCAGTTTATTCGATTCGAGAGTCACCTCTTTGACAACTATTCTGTTGCGTCCTCCTGTTGCGCCCCATATCATCACTCCCAAGACCAAAAATGCACATATTATACCTATGCGTTTAAATATTCCCGAATGTCTGTGCCGCACCCATTGAACTAGATAATCGAGAAACGAAAAAATTGCATATACGAGTTTTGGAACCACACTGAGAAAAAACAGAAGTATAACCCAAAGTATCAGCTGCATATAAGCATGTGAATCCGCATTCGAAAAACTCTTGTAACTGGCAAGTGCTATTATAATTAAGAGATAAACAAGCGCAACAGAAAATATATAAAGCCGTTTTATCCATTTTTTCCCACAAATGGAAATACGTTTGATGATATACCAGTCGAGTAAAATTGTAATGACGGCCATTGTAGCCACCAACTTTGCAATCATAGTTCTCAATTATTTTGAGTGGCCAAATTACATAAATTAACTGATAAGTACAAAATCGTATTCTCAATATCATATCGGGGTTTATATAAATATTTTGACTAAGTTCGCAGACAAAACAGAATAACTTTTATGAGCAAAACTATTTTTACACAGTTTAAAAATGAAGACTGGATAGCTACGATAATGGGTTTATTGCTTACATGTGCCATTATTGCATTTCCGTCGTTTATGCCTAAATTCCCGCAAAATCTCAGCTCTGCTGCAGATTGGATTTCGGTGGGAAAATTGTTTTTGGTATCACTGATAACAGTAATAATAGGTATAAAATTATTGGGAGACCGCCTTAAAGGTTTTCTCGTATCATTTATCGTAATATTTTTAATATCTGCCCTTTCCCAATACATATGCAGTTTGGGCCCAATAAAAAAAATAGGATTGGAATCGGTATTTTTTTCGGTCGCCATAGGTCTTTTGATACGTAATACTGTTGGATTACCGTCATGGTTATCTCCAGCCGTCAGAAGTGAATATTATATCAAAATAGGACTCGTACTTTTGGGCACCTCGGTATTGTTCGGCGAAATTATGAAAGCAGGCTTTTACGGAATTATACAAGGAGCAGTAGTCGTATTCACAGTTTGGTATTTTACTTTCTGGCTCGCACGCAAGATGAAAATAGATGAAGAAATGGGGGTAATGTTGGCCAGTGCGGTATCAATATGTGGTGTCTCGGCCGCTATCGCAACATGTGGGGCAATCAAAGGAGACAGTAAAAAACTGTCATTCGTGGTTTCGATAGTTCTTGTGGTTGCAATTCCAATGATGTATCTTATGCCATTACTTGCCAAAGCTATGGGACTTTCTCAAGAAGTAGCCGGTGCATGGATGGGTGGAACGATTGATACAACCGGTGCCGTAGTCGCATCAGGCAAATTTCTCGGAGAGGTAGCTGAAACATACAGCGTAATTATCAAATCATCTCAAAATGTACTTTTGGGTGTGGCTGCATTCATAATATCGATATATTGGTCATTAAAAGGCACACATACATCAGAACGCCCCACTCCACGTATTCTATGGGAAAGATTTCCGAAATTCGTAATAGGTTTTGTAGCGGCATCGTTGATTTTCAGTTTCTGTTTCGATATCGAACAGGCAAAAACATTGGGATCTCTTGCAAAAAACATGCGTGAAGTAATGTTTTCCGTCGCTTTCGTATGCATAGGACTTGAAACAGATTTCAGGCATCTTTTCAATAAGGAAAACAGGCAATACATCAAAGTATTCCTTATAGCACAAAGTTTCAATATTGTTGTTACGCTTATTATGGCCTCGCTATTGTTTGGATTATTGATGTCATAAAAATATTTACAGGGTGAATTTGCATCATTCCAGCCAAATATCGGTCATTTCACCCCTAAATTTTGCCGTTTCACCGGAATAATTAGGCATACAATATTAAATAAATTTAATTTGTATTGTAATAGTATCCATTTCAACAAAACCATGAAAAAAATTTCATTTTTACTGACAATATCATTACTGTTTATATATTCTTTTGTTAGTGCCCAATCCAGAACGTCAACCGTTACAGGAACCGTTATAGACGAACAAACCAATGAACCTCTTCCGGGAGCAGTCATCATTATAGATAGCACTAAACATGCAATAACCGACGTTCAAGGAAAATTTTCCTTGGCCGGAGTTCCTCGAAAGACGGTAAAAATGGAAGTCTCTTTTTTAGGTTATGAAACACTCTTGCGCGACATACTTGTTGGAGGGACGACTTTCAGCGCAGGCACTATATCTCTAAAACCAGAAACACAGCAAATAGATGCAGTAGTTGTTACAGGCTCAAGCTCCATGGCCACTCAGAAAGGAGATACGGTGCAATATAATGCTGCAGCCTTTAAAGTCAATCCTGATGCCGATGCAAGTGACCTTGTAAGCAAGATGCCAGGTGTAACGGTTGAAAACGGAACGGTTGAAGCACAAGGGGAAACCGTTGCAAGAGTATATGTCGATGGCAAACTGTTATTCGGTGACGATGCTATGGCAGCATTGAACAATCTTCCTGCCGATGCAATCGAAAGCATTCAGGTTTTCGATGAAATGAGCGACGAAGCCAAATTTACAGGATTCGATGATGGCGAACGCACCAGGGCATTGAATGTTGTCACCAAACACAAGAGAAACAGAAGTACAATAGCACGTGTCAACGGAGGATATGGCACAACGATAGACGAACATAATGCCGATTTCAAAAACAGGTTCAATTTCCGAGGCGATTACAGTTCGTTTACAGAGAACAACCGCATATCTCTTTTTGCCAACAGTACCAATGTCAACAATCGGGATGGAGCTAACAGCAGCGGTCTTTTCACAAGACGGCAGGCTGGATTGGGAGTTTACAACAAATGGAAAAATGATTTGGAATTGACCGTAAATTATCGGTACAACGACAATCAGAATGTAAGAAAAACTACAACTCTTCGAGACTATTTTCCAACAGATCAGTTTGATTCCCGTATATATAATGACACGACTTCAAACAAGAATAATGCAAAGACACATAATGCGGAAATAAGATTGGAATATAAAATCAATGACAAGAACAAATTACTCTTCATTCCAAGATTGACAATTACTGACAATACGACTTTAAGTCTCAGAAGAGCTTCCAATATTGTAAACGATGAAGTCAACAGTATAACCAACACTGACAGCAGAAGTTTAGGTGACAACTTCAGCACCAACGGCATGTTGCTTTATACTCATGTTTTCAACAAACCGGGTCGTACAATCAGTACTCATATCAATTATTCACTTTCAAAAAACACAAGCGATGCGTTTCAAATAGATACGACAGACAATACTACCAAACCAAGAAATTTAAACACACTGCAAGATATATGGAATAAAAGCCTGAATGTCCGTGCATCTTATGGAGAACCTATCGGCGACAGACAAAGATTGGAATTCAGTTATGCATTCCGTGTAGAAGACAATAAATCGGACCGCAGAGTATATGACTATTTAATTAATACAGAGACAGGAGAGCTCGATCAATCCCTTTCAAACAATTATTCCCGCAATTATTATTCACATACTGTGGGGACTGCATATAATCTGAATCACGATAAGATAAAGATAAACGCAGGGGTTAATTATCGCAACATACGTCTCATGAAGGATCAAATTTACCCTACTATTGACAAACAAAACCGTAATTTCAATGTATGGGAACCACGTTTGACATTGACTCGTTATATCACCAAACAGAAATATTTCAGGATTAACTACCGCGCTTCGACAGAAATTCCTTCGGTAGAACAGTTCCAGAATGTTATCAACAGTAACAACCTTTTACAACTTACCGCAGGTAATCCTAATTTGAAACCAAGTGTCAACCATAATATATTTTTCAATTATAACTCATCAAATGTTGAGAAATCGACCAATTATTTTCTTGGCATAAGATTGAGCGCAGCCAATAACAGAATAAGTAACAGGACTGTTTACTTCGAAGAAGAAACAACGCTTTCAGACTACAACAATTTTGTTGCACAGCAGGGGTCACAGTTAACTACTCCTGTCAATCTTAACGGTTATGTTTCGGCTCGTATGTTTACGGGATTTGGTTTTCCTTTAACATTTATAAAAACGAACGTAAACATAGGGGGGTCATACGGATATGCTCACACTCCTTCTTATACCGGAACATTGTTAAATTATGCAAACAGTAACAGTGCCGACATTATGGTCAGACTGGCAAGTAATATATCAGAGAATGTCGATTTCAACATAACTTCACGTACGGGTTACAGTTATGTGACTAATTCGGCAAAAACAGACACCAAATATCTGAGTGAAAGAGTTACAGCAAGATTAAACCTTATCTTTCTTAGAGGCTTTGTATTCAATACAGATTTCACATATAATTATGACCATAATGCATCTAAAACAGGATTTACTCAAGAATATTATATGTGGAATGCCGGTATCGGCCGTAAATTTTTACGCAAACGTCAGGCAGAACTGAGATTGACGGTTTACGATATTTTAAAACAGAATAAAAACCTTGTTCACACTATAGGTGACCAATATATCGAAGACCAATGGAACAATGTAATCGGTCGTTATGCCATGCTGACATTCAGCTATAAATTCAATTCAATGAATACGATGTCTCGATCAGCAGCCGCACGTGCAGCCGCAGAAGCATCTATGGACAGCGGAGAAAGAAGACGTCCAGGCCCACCTTCGGGAGGTCCGGGAGGCGGACGTCCGATGGGACCTCCTCCTGGAGGTGGCAGAGGACCATTTTAAAAGATGAACTTTTACTAATACAAACCAAAATAAACCTTGTGACAAGCCGAATTTCGGCTTGTCTTTTTTATACGCAAATACCTGAAATTATACGTGAAAAATAAATTTAAGGCATATTTTTTGTGTTATTATATCTATTATGAACACAACAAGATTTGCAGATACCCTATTGACAGGGATAAAAAATTTTCTTGCATGGACGGGAGTTCCTCGCCATATGCTTGATACTCTCGATGAGATTATCTTTTTGATAATAATTATCGTTTTAGCATTCCTATTTGCGGTATTATTTCATACCATAATGGTTCGCTTGTCGAAAAAATTGTTAAAACGTAAAAAAACAGACTTATTCAGTTCTCTTGCGAAATATGATGTTTTACGCAAACTGACCGCAATTATACCACCTATTTTTATCTCGACATTATTGCCATTCGCTTTCGATACGCATTCGAAATGGTTTTCCTTAAGCGAAAGAATTACATGGATATATTTCTGCATCGCTCTTATGTTCTCGATAAATGCCATATTGAATACTATCGGAGATACACTAAAAAATTCGGAGCAATTGAAAAGTCGACCCATGAAAGGTTTCATACAGATATTTCAGGTCATTTTTTCCACTCTTCTCATTATAGTTATAGTTTCAATACTGATAAATAAATCTCCTCATAATCTAATTACCGGTTTGGGAGCTTTTACGGCAGTATTGATGTTAGTATTCAAAGATACGATTTTGGGATTGGTTGCTGGAGTACAAATCTCTGAAAACGACATGGTCCGAATAGGTGATTGGATCGAGATGCCACAAAACAGAGTAAACGGAATTGTCACAGACATTAGCTTAGATACAGTAAAAATACAAAATTTCGACAATACGATTGTCACCGTTCCGCCCTATTCTTTAGTATCTGGGTCATTCATTAATTGGCGTGGCATGAGTGAATCAGGTGGCCGTCGGATTATGCGTGAATACTTGATAAAACTTGACTATATAAAACCATGCACTCCTGATTTTCTGGAAAAGATAAAATCATTTGACGATGAATTGGCTCAGTTCATTACAGAAAAACAAAAAGAAGCTGCTGAGGGTAAAATTGCCAATACAGATAATCCGGCAGGTCTTGTAAACGGCACTATAGACACTAATTTAGGATTATTAAGGGCATATATGCAGATGTATCTTCATCGTCATCCTTCTATCAATAAAGAGTTGATGATTATGGTACGTACATTGGCTCCGACAGAAAATGGGTTGCCTGTACAGATTTACTGTTTCTCAGCCAACAAAAACTGGCCCAGTTACGAATCGATACAATCTGAAATAATGGAACATTTTGTCTCTGTACTGCCTGTATTTGAATTATATCCGTTCCAAAATGCCGATGCCCGCGACACTATTATCAGCGGTTATATAGAATCGGGGAAAGTGGATCCATCTACGATAGAAGGGATGCCATGGCATACCAATATTATAAATACCGACAACAAAGAACAAAAAACAGGGAATTAAACTATCAGCAATATATTCCAAATAAGTCTAAAAATATCTATTTATTAATTAAACGATATTTACTTTTTATTTATTCTGCTCTTTCCTCGTCAGTTTCGGTAAGTATATTGACTGTATATTGCAATGGAGCAACAAATGAAACCTTACGAT
>CASFSC010000017.1 GCA_949296995.1 uncultured Alistipes sp.
CGATCAACTCTTTCTGTGATACCAATTCAGGGAATTGCCCTCCCATCTGCTTAACGAGTCCATCCACGAGACGGCATATGAAAGGTTCGTTGAAACCGAGATAAGTGTAACCATATCTTACTGCACGACGCAAAATACGACGTATAACATAACCGGCTTTAACATTAGAGGGAAGTTGACCGTCAGCAATCGAAAAGGCAATAGCACGAAGATGATCAGCAACCACACGCATGGCTATATCAGCTTTCTTATCCTCTCCATATTTTTTGCCGCACATTGCAGCTATACGTTGAATAGTAGGTTGAAAAACGTCGGTATCATAGTTACTCTTCTTGTTTTGAAGCACCATACACAATCTTTCAAATCCCATACCGGTATCTACATGGTGAGCAGGCAGCGGTTCAAGCGATCCGTTTGCCTTACGATTGAACTGCATGAACACAAGATTCCAAATCTCTATTACCTGAGGGTTATCCTTATTTACCAATTCACGTCCATCGATCACAGCACGTTCCGAATCGTCACGAAGATCATAATGTATTTCACTGCAAGGACCGCATGGACCCGTATCGCCCATTTCCCAGAAATTATCTTTCTTGTTACCTAATATGATATGATCTTCCGGGAGGAACCTTTTCCAAAAATCATACGCTTCTACATCACGTTCAATACCCTCTTCCGCATTACCTTCAAATATGGTGGCATATAAGCGGCTTTTATCCATACCATAAACATCAACAAGCAGTTCCCATGCCCATTCAATAGCCTCTTTCTTGAAATAATCGCCGAAAGACCAGTTACCGAGCATTTCGAACATCGTATGATGATATGTATCATGTCCCACTTCTTCCAGGTCATTATGTTTACCTGATACCCTAAGACATTTTTGTGTATCGGCCACACGAGGATATTTAATGGGAGAATTACCTAAAAACAGATCTTTGAACTGGTTCATTCCCGCATTAGTAAACATCAAGGTAGGATCATTCTTAACTACCATAGGCGCAGAAGGCACAATTGTATGTCCTTTGCTTCTGAAAAAATCCAAAAAAGTTTCTCTGATTTGATTCGAATCCATTTTATAGTACAATATCTTATTATCTCACTACGTTATTCAAAGAGGTTGTAAAATTAGGTAAAATAGTCTACATTTGTTGCGATAAGCGCTGAGAAAATTCACAAATGGCCAAAAATAGGTATAAATTTAATCCACAAACACTAACCTATGAGGTTATAGCCATACCGTTCAGAATCAAATTCTACCGTATATTGCGTAAAATACTGATCGGTTTCATATTAGCGTCCATAGTAAATCTCATATTTTCATATTTTGTATACACCCCCAAGATGTACCGCATTACCCAACGTAATAACGAACTGGTACTGCAATACAATCTTCTTAAAGATAAAATCAATGCGGCTACAATAAAACTGGAAGAAATAAAGCATCGAGACAATACGGTTTACCGTCCTCTTTTCGGTAGCGACACCATTAATATCAATGGTATTTATTCGCCATATCCGGATTCGAAATATGCTTCGATGCAAAATGATTTGTATACTCCGCTCATGATAAGCACATGGCAGGAGTTGGATGCACTTACACGACTTTTATACCGCAATTCCAAATCATTGGATGAACTTGAGAATTTATCTCAAAATACGGAATTGATGGCTGAATCCATTCCTGCCATATGGCCCATTAACAAGAATAATCTCAGAGGGCGCATCGGAGCTTTCGGGTCTCGCCGTCACCCTGTAACAGGGCGCATGCACGGACATCAGGGGATAGATCTCGGAGGACGTACGGGTGATCCAGTCTATGCAACAGGTAATGGGACCGTTGCTTTCGACAACATGGGCGCATCAGGATATGGCAAACAGATTGTTATTGACCATGGATTCGGATACAAAACACGATATGCACATTTAAGCAAACTTTTAGTTGTCCCCGGTCAAAAAGTAAGACGCGGAGAGCTCATCGGCGAAGTGGGCAGTACGGGACGTTCGACCGGTCCTCACCTGCATTACGAAGTTATATATATGGGAAGGGTTGTCGACCCACTGAACTATTTCAGCCGCGATATGTCTGAAGAAGAATTCGCTCGCATAATAGAATCGGCACAAGCCACAACTTATGAAGCTTATTAATGATGAAACAGGACGAAATATCAGAATATAAAAACAGTGTTCCGCCACCCGTCAGGCGCCGCCCCGACATTCCCGTTAAAAAGAAGATTTTGAGGTTGGCTATTCATGTATTTGCATGGATAGGTTTGTCTATTTTATATTACGTCGCATTTTCATTCTTCTTCGACACTCCTTTGGAATATGAGATGAAACATTCGACACAAAAATTAAGGAAAGAATTTTACGCTCTCAATGCAAGATACGACAGTCTTGAGACTGTGATAAACAATGTCATAGAACGAGACAAGAATGTATTCAAAACCTTATTTGAATCTTCACCTTATGATTTGGGGGGAGAATTTGAACAAACCAGCTGGGAGAACTATGAAAAATTGTTGACAAAGACCAATAAGGAACTTGCAGATGAATTTTTCGACAAACTAAGTTCCATGGAAAAAATGGCAAATAAGGAGTTGTATAATATTGCCATGCTGGAACAGAGTGTCGATTCATTGAAAACGAAATTAAATTATATTCCATCGATACAGCCTGTTATCAATAATGATCTCACATTGCTTACCGCATCATACGGCATGCGGATGCATCCGTTTTACAAGACTCTGACCTCACATCAGGGAGTAGATTTCACAGTAAGCGAAGGTTCGAGCGTGTTTGCAACTGCTGACGGACGGGTAAAGGATATCATTACAAGACGGACATCATCCGGCAATACGATTATTTTGGACCATGGCAACGGTTATGAAACCACTTACAGCAATTTAAGCAAAATAAATGTCCGTAGAGGGCAACAGGTCAGACGCGGTGATATAATCGCTCAATCGGGAAATACAGGACTTTCCCTTGCGCCGCATCTTCATTATGAAATTGTTTATAACGGCATGCGTATAGACCCCATACACTATTTTTTCATGGAACTCAACTATCAGGATTACCAAAAAATAATCAAGATAGCGCAATCAGGCATGCAATCTTTCGATTGATTTCACAATCAGCACGACACAGTTAAAATTGTCAGCAAATACATTATTTACATATAACAGTAAAAGGCCTTGATGATACTCATCAAGGCCTTTTACAATATTTAAAATACAATATCGTATCGGACTATTCAACCACAATAAATAAAGGCTCTAAACACGTAGGCACCAACTCATTGGGAAGACATTCACTATAAATTCAATATTAACGATTATATATAGTACTGATATCTATACTGTCACAAGGAGTATCTGACATACGGTCATAATATTTAAATGTGAGTTTATCTCCGTTGAGCGAAACAATACCATACCCAGGTCTGTCTTCACACAAATAACTTTCTATATATGGTTTCTCCTGTTCCAATATAGTCATACGTCTTTCATTTGTTTGCGGCTGCCACTCCTTATCGAAATCGGATACCGATGGGAATTCGGTTTTCCTGTTAACGTCAGCAGGAGATTCAAATCCATCCACAACACTATTGACCATTATCTGAAGTATAGGCCCTTTTTCTGTATTCCTTACTATGTGTGAATATTTATGAAGATGAGCACACAATACAGTCACATCATACGATGCCAAAAGGTTTAAAAAATCATTTCTCACCTCATCCGCATTATCCAATTCTCTTCGTATGCCCGAAAACAGATGCCAGCAACGTTCCGTAACGGGAATAACGGGTTGATGTGTCAACAAGAATTTATATTTTGCCTTGGATTCCGGCAATTTTTCCTTTAAAAATTTTATAATATCGGATTCCGGACGCATCATATCTACACTGAAAAACTGATCAAGCACAAACAACTCTATATCATCACCGATACAATAAGTATACATACTCTCATCAGTCCTTGCCCCAATCTGTCTCTCTATAAATGGCTGCACCACTTCTCTCCATGCCTCAGGTTGGCCGGGACTCACACTTACGTCATGATTGCCTTTGGTCAATATCCAGGGAACACCGGCCTTCAAATCATACAATTTATCCACGGCAAATCGAGCCATTTTACGAGACAAATCATCATTGCCAGCCACACCCTGCATTATATCGCCCAATTGTACGATAGCTTTTACATTTAAATCTTTTCTCTGGGCTTGCTGTTTAACGACATTCAACAATCCTGGAATATAGGTTGCCGTATAATAAGGATATTCCTTGGTAATCTGTTCAAAATCCTGAGGACGTGTCCTCACATAATCCATATCATGGTATTCAAACCCATCCATATGCAAATCACCCAATACGACAAAGCTGCAATCCTGTCCATAAGCGCTGCCCAATATTGTAGTGAACAGCAATAATAGGAGTATAGTTTTAAGGTAAAATTTTGACATCTTTTGAAACATTTAAAGAGATAAATAAAAGGTACAACATACAAACAAGTATAATACCCATACCGAGCGTCACCCCCCCTAAATCATTCGCCACACCCATAAGGAATGGAAAAATAGCACCGCCGGCAACACCCATTATCATAAGACCTGAAATTTCATTGGCTTTATCAGGTTTATGCTGCAATGCAAAAGAAAATATGATTGAAAATACATTTGTACATGCAAAACCGACAATAAAAGTGGTTATATATACCAACATAGCATTACTTCCGAACAGCATCATTGTAACATAGCCCACGACACCCACCAACATACTGATAATAAAAAATTTGTGAGCAGAATATTTCAAAAGTATTATGGCCCCGAGGAAAGAGCCTGTGGTACGTGCCAAGAAATACAAACTGGGTCCTAAACCTGCCTCACTCAATGGCAGTCCGCTACGTTCCATCAGGACTAAAGGTATCGAAGTATTCATTCCGACATCTATTCCCACAATCATCAATATTCCCATAAAAAGGGCCAAAATATATGGTTCTTTAAGCAAAGCCAGCGTTTGTCCGAAAGATACCGTATCTGATTTAGGAGTATGTTCTTTTATCGGAGTCCATACAAGCCAAAGTGATGACAGTAATGTCACAGCTGCATAAACAGGAAATATAATTTTCCAATCACCGAGTCGGGTTGCAGCAAACGTTGCAACGATAGGCCCTAAAAAAGATGAAATTGCTTTAACGAATTGTCCGAGAGTCAAGCTGCTGGTCAATTTATCATCAGCCACGACATTTGTAAGAAGCGGATTCAAAGAGACTTGCAATACGGTATTGCCTATACCTAAAAGGGCGAATGCTATGAGGCACATTGTAAAATCATATGCCAACAGTGGCAACAACATTGCGATAAACGTTATCAACATACTCAACAATACCGTTCGTTTTCGGCCTATACGGTTCATCAATAACCCGGAAGGGATTGAAAAAACAGCAAACCAAAGAAATACCATCATAGGCAACAAACCTGCTGCCGTTTCACTCAATGCGAAATCCTGTTTGACATAACTTTTAGCAATTCCCACCACATCGACAAATCCCATCACGAAAAAGCCGAACATTACGGGCAGCAATTTTGCTGTACTATCCTTTTTCACCGCCATTTGTTCCATAATTTATGAAAGTTTGGATTTAAAGTCTTCATAACCGAATTTCCGAATAAGCCTGAAATTTCCATCTACCCCGACAATTCCTATCGAAGGATGCGCCACACCATTAAAAGTCGTTGTTTTGACCATTGTATAGTGTATCATATCCCTGAATATTATTCTCTCACCCGTTTTAAGCTCGTGGTCGAAAGCCCAATCGCCCTAATAATCGCCAGCAAGACAACAATTACCCCCCATTCGGTAAACAGGCATTCCTTCAGTCGCCTCTTCCGGCTCGAAAGCCCCTTCGATACGAGGTTTGTAGGGCATTTCCAAACAATCAGGCATATGACATGCAAACGACACATCAAGGATAGCCGTTTTTATTCCTCCATTATCAACGACATCCTCAACGGTAGAAACAAGACATCCGGTATCCCACGTGAAAGCACTTCCCGGTTCAAGAATCAATTTTATATGAGGGTAACGTTTTCTGAAATCTTTGAGCAACCCGATAAGATGTTCCGTATCATAACCTTCACGGGTCATAAGATGTCCGCCGCCCATGTTGAGCCATTTAATTTGCGGGAAAAATCTTCCGAACTTTTCTTCTACTGCCTGCAAGGTTTTTTCCAACTCATATGAATCACTCTCACACAAAGTATGGAAATGCAATCCTTCAATACCCTCAGGCAACTTGTCTTCTGAAAATTTAGCAGCAGGAATTCCGAGACGCGAACTTCCCGATGCAGGATTATATAAATCAGTTTTGACCACAGAATATTCAGGATTTATGCGCAGTCCGCATGAAACTTTTCCCAAAGCCTGACTTTTAAAACGTTCGTACTGATTAAGCGAATTAAATGTTATATGACTGCTGCGGGATAAAATTTCGGGAAAGTCATTATTCGTATAAACAGGCGCATAGGCATGAACAGGAGTCTCCAATTCTTCATAAGCCAATCGCGCTTCATTCAGCGAACTCGCAGTGGCATAACGCACATACTCCTTCATAATAGGGAATACACCCCATCCGGCAAAAGCTTTTAATGCCATTATAATTTCAACACCCGAACGTTCAGCCACATCCCGAATCAACGAGAGGTTGCGCCTTAGCGCAACCTCATCTATAACATAACACGGCGATGGAATCGCATCGATATTCAATTCAATATTTTCAATACCCTGCATAATTATATTCTTCACATCGTTCCTCTGTCATTATGATAATTCGAAGCTATTACAGTTCCAAATCACCATCAAACACTTCATGCCAAGGCAATCCCTGCTTGTTCAGCTGTTCCATAAAAGGATCTGGATTGAATTCTTCAACGTTGTGTACACCAGGTCTTTTCCATTCACATTTGAGGAACAACATCGCACCAATCATTGCTGGCACGCCGGTCGTATAACTTACTCCCTGCATACCTGTCTCTTTGTATGCTTCCTGATGGCTGCAATTATTATAAACATAATAGGTGTGTTCCTTACCATCCTTAAGACCACGTATACGACATCCTATGGAAGTTTCACCTTCATAATTTTCCCCCAAATCCTGAGGATTGGGCAAAACTGCTTTGAGGAACTGCAAAGGAACTATTTCCATGCCATTATAGTTGATAGGCTCTATACTTGCCATACCAATATTTTGAATGACACGTAAATGTGTCAGATATTCCTGTCCGAAAGTCATCCAGAAACGTGCCCTTTTAATTGTAGGATAATTTTTCACCAACGATTCGAGTTCCTCATGGTAAAGAAGATATGAAGCGCGAGGCCCTACGTTTGGATATGTAATATCTTGATGTATTTCCAACGGACCGGTAGTTACCCATTTACCATTTTCCCAGTAACGGCCATTTTGCGTGATTTCCCTGATATTGATTTCAGGATTGAAGTTGGTTGCAAATGCCTTATGATGGTTTCCTGCGTTACAATCCACAATATCAAGATATTGAATTTCATCGAAATAATGTTTGGCAGCATACGCCGTGAAAACGCCCGTAACACCCGGATCGAAACCACATCCGAGAATAGCCGTCAGACCAGCCTTTTCAAACCTGTCCTTATAAGCCCACTGCCAACTATATTCAAAATGGGCTTCATCCTTAGGTTCATAATTTGCCGTATCGAGATAGTTTACACCGCACTCAAGACATGCATCCATAATGGTCAGATCCTGATACGGCAATGCTACATTGATAACTATATCAGGTTTATATTCATTAAACAATTTGACCAGTTCGGGCACCGAATCAGCATCGACCTGAGCCGTACGGATAGATTTATCTCCAATAGCGGCAACAATATCGTCACATTTTTTCTTTGTGCGACTGGCAATGATTATTTCATTGAATACATCTTTGTTTTGGGCAACCTTGTGCGCAACTACGGTACCTACGCCACCAGCCCCGATGATTAAAACTCTACCCATTATACTTCAAACAATTTAAAATATATTTCACTTTTACAAATATACTTTTTTATAAACCAATGAATTATCTTGTCGATTTTCATTTTTATAAACGACTCTTATCAAGGATTCATGGTCAGGCAAATATTGAAAAATCTCCTGCTGTTCACTGTTATCGTCATAATCCAACACCAACTCCAATTCAGAAGACATACCCCACGTTCCTTCCTTAGTCGTTTCAGTGGCATCGTCAGCAAACAATGTTTCTGTAAAAGAGTGATCTACCCGCACACGTAACATACTTTTAATACCCTCTCCTTCAGACTGATATACGCCAGGTATCACATAATTCGAATTGCAATGTGATGTTCTGTTGAACCCGATAAACGAATCTATCACCATCGTAGGCATCTTAGAGTCACCTTCCATTGACGGTAAATACTCAATATGACCGCGACATGTCATAAATATAGGTTCTCCGTCTTCACGTTTCATATCCATATAAGCCCTCTCGACAACGATATAATCGCCATTATTGCTCACAGGATATTTCATACCCGTAGCACAATCATAAAAAACCGCTGCATCAGCCATATAAACAAATTCTCCCGAAAAAAAATTTGCAGCCACAGGAGCATCAGGTCTCTTCTTTCCACCACATGCAGAAACAAGCAATCCCAATAATGCAATGTACAAAAACTTTTTCATATCAGAAGATTATTTCAAGCCCATTTTTTCAAACAATGCTTCAGGATCCGGTTCATGTCCTCTAAATTTGACATACAGTTCCATAGGAGGTCTTGTATTCCCTTTGGACAGTATATTATCTCTAAATGATTTTGCAACTTCCTTATTGAATATTCCTTTTTCTTTAAACAGAGAGAAAGCATCCGCTTCCAACACCTCAGCCCATTTATAGCTGTAATATCCGGCTGCATATCCACCTGCAAATATATGTGAAAAAGAAGTAGCCATACATTGACCATCAATATAAGGCAAAACCTGAGCAGCTTTCATGGCTTCATGTTCGAATTCATTGACTGGAACGGTAACAGGTTCGGTAATGCTGTGCCATGCCATATCATTAAGTCCGAACGATACCTGACGTACATGAGAATAAGCAGCCAGATAATTTTTTGCAGCTACTATTTTTTCAATCAATTCGGCAGGCATTTTTTCACCTGTTTTATAATGTGCGGCCCAAAGGTCGAGAAATTCTTTTTCTGTGGCCCAATTTTCCATAATCTGAGAGGGTAATTCAACGAAATCCCTGTATACAGAGGTTCCTGAAAGCGAGCCATATGTTCCCTGGGCAAATATGCCATGAAGAGCATGCCCGAATTCGTGCAGGAATGTTGTAAATTCATCAAACGTCAGAAGCGACGGGCTGTTTTCCGTAGGTTTGGTAAAGTTAGTCACAATGGAGATTAACGGTCTTACTTCTTTTCCATTTTCCACAGATTGCGAACGGAATTCTGT
>CASFSC010000018.1 GCA_949296995.1 uncultured Alistipes sp.
CGGCGGCCCGGTCATCAAGTTCAACGCCAACCAAAAATACATCACAGACGGGGATTCTGCGGCAGTGTTCGCCACCATTTGCAACATGGCCGGGGTACCTTACCAGAAATTCGTGAACCATTCCGACATGGCTGGAGGCTCTACCCTCGGTAACATTCTCCTTTCTCAAATGGAAATGCGCGGTGTGGATATCGGCAATCCCATGTGGGCCATGCATTCCGTCCGCGAGACCGGCGGCGTTATGGACCACGCCTATGTCATCAAGGCATTTACCATGTTCTACAACATCTAACTTTACATAAAACAACAAACGGGCCGGTCATACTATAACCGACCCATTTTTCATCTTGCTTATGAAACTCATTCTGTGTATTATAACCTACCTCATCCTCGCTATACCCGCTAAAAGCCAGTCCAGCGAACCCATCTTTACCATCACACAAGACACCATCAAAAACAACGATAAATTTATTATTCCCTTTTTCTTTGAAGATGAAAAAACAACATCTCACCTATTCCGATTCGATTCTATCACCTCAAAATCAGGTCAATATTCATACACCGTAAAACTATCAAATTACGAAGGATGTGAAAATGATGGCGGATATTTCCGGATTATTGAAATCATCTCAAACAATAAAACGCTCCTACAACTCCGACAATCTAATGGCTGGAACATCCTCCCTCGAAGTGTAATTACCTTTTCCCCAAACAAGTATTTTCTTACGATTCACCTAAACGAGAATACAACCGCCCTTGTTTTTACAGGCTATCCATACAACAACGAACCGGAATTGATAACAATCATCGTATTACACAAGAATACGGCAAAACTCGTTTTCAACCAAAATATGTTAATTAATAAAATGAGTCAAGAAAACGAATTATTTTGTTTAACCCTACATGACTCTATCATAGAATATCTAGGACACAAAAACGCAAATACAACAAATATTTACAAGATCTGGAAAGAAAATGGAACTTTAAAATTTGGAGGACCCTATGGAATTGCCCCAAACAACTTTAACTAAGTAATTCCATTCAAATACCACAAAAGGAGAAAAATATGAAACCAACATTAACATTCATTTTGTGCCTTTTGTGCATCATGACCGCACAAGCACAATATTCTAAAAACTTTAAAGTGAAATACAAAGAAAAATCCTTGATGCTTGTTGTCCCGACTTTTACACCTCGAGACACCACGAAACAAGTTGCAAGGATAGAATTAAAACAAATTGTACAAAAGCAAGTAAACAAACTTTTTTTACAGGTTTTTTCTCCGGATGACATCCAGCATCTTTCCCCAAGCGCAATCGCCGGAACGAAGGCAGCGCTACATCTATATATGGATTACACGGGAAAAATTGAATATATTATTTTTTTCATACCACCCCAAGATACTCTTGTTCTTGATGAGAATAGATTAACAAAATTCTATCATCTTATCCAAAAAATGAAGATTGACACGAGTAATGCAATATACTATATTGACTCCTCTGTAGGGAAGGAAGCTTACACTTATTTGTTAACGCTTAGGTTTTATAACAGGAGGGTTGACAAACAATAAATAAGGAGGAGTAACAAGGCTTATTCCCCAACCATTCAGCATCTCATCCAGGAAAGGAAAACACCACCGATCAAAAACAATATTATATTATGCGACAAACAAAAATATTCAAACGTTCGCCTTGGAAGACCCTAACGGGCATAAGTCTTCTCGTACTGGAAATTATAGTTATCGGGGGATTCTAGATTGCTTGCTACCATGTCAATTTTCACGAAGCAAAAGAAATTTATGCTTTCTGCCTTCTCATTGCCATAGGCTTCATCCCTCCACTTGACGCCCGGGGATATCTCAATTATGTCGTTTTAACAGAAACAGCCTTCATTCTCCGCAACGCCACTTTTTCTTTTGTCCAAACAGAGTATCCGTTCGAGGATATTTACATGTTTACCTTTTATCATTCAAGAAGACACAAAAGCGTCTATCTCCGGATTATTCGTAAAGAAGAAGACCCTGAGAAACGCTATCCTCCAATTTTTATCGAATGCGTTCCTCCTCGAGACTACGACGAAATTCTCCAGACATTACGAGCGCACGGGGTATTCATGCACGACCACTACATGGAAGACGATTTCGACAACCCTTACAGTCGAGACTGGCAATGAATACCCCTCCTTTATAGTCATTGAAAAAAAAACTCAATATAAGGAATATTAATTAGAACGACACCCATAAAAGAGTAATTATACAGGGCCGAAAGTAAATTCCCCTTTTTAAGAATTGGATATTTGAAAAAAGTTTCCACCCGAAATACGAATAAAAAGAGAGCGACTCGTCGGAGTCGCCCTTATTTTTTACCGAATATTCCCTGATGGAAATCAATAACGTCCCCCTCCTAGGGCCTGGTAAAGATTTACCATAGCCTGCAACTCTTGGAATGCATCCGCCACTTGACTCAAACGGGCAGAGAGCAGGGTCTGACGGGCAGTCAACACTTCCAGATAAGTTGTTGTAGACAAGCGTTGCAATTCCTCCGTTTCCTTCACGGCAGCCTCG